>NZ_JBSFYC010000063.1:0-48348 GCF_053595675.1 Streptomyces sp. NPDC002446
ACCCTGCCCCGGAGGACCGCCACCGCACCCCGAAAACGCCCCGCGCAGCGGCAACGCCCGCCGCAGGCGCAACGGCGACAAACCCCCACGGCGGGACAGCCGAACACGTGCGAAGGGACCCCGTTCCGCCCCGCAAAACCCAATGGTTTATCGTTCAAACGCAAGCGGGCACCTTCCCCCCCGTGCCCGCTTCGGCCCCGGCCGGATTCCCCCGTTCGGCCGGGGCCCCCCTTACCGCAGGTGCGACGCCCCGTTGACGTCCAGGACGGCGCCGGAGGACCAAAGCGCCTCTGGTGAGGCCAGGTAGTGGACGGCCGAGGCCACGTCCCGGGGTGAGGCGACCCGGCCGAAGGGGCTCTGGTGCCGCACCTCGTCCGTGAGGCGCTCCGCGACCCGTTCGGTCTGCACGAAGCCGGGGGCCACGGACGCCACACCGATCCCGTACGGGGCCAGGTGGACCGCCAGCGACTGCCCCATCGCGTGCAGCGCCGCCTTGGAGGCGCCATAGGCGGGATGGTCCGGCTCGCCGCGGAAGGCCCCGCGCGAGCCGATGTTGATGATCCGCCCCTCCACCTCCCGCTCGATCATGTTGCGCGCCGCGCAGTAGCTGACGTTCGCGGTTCCCAGCAGGTTCACGTCCACGACCTGCCGCCAGGCGCGCTGCCAGTCCTCGAACGACGTACGGTCCAGCGGATGCGCCACATTCGCGGCGGCGTTGTTGACCAGGACGTCGACGCCGCCCAGCCCGTCCACGGCCGCCTCGACGACGGCCGCCGCCCCCTCCGGCGTCCGCACATCGCCCTGTACGAGCAGATGCCCGCTCCCCGCCAGTCCCGCGAACGCGGCCTCGGCCGCCTCCCTGCGGGACGAGTAGTGCAGTGCGACGCGGTCGCCACCGGCCGCGAACAGCTCGGCGACCGCCCGTCCGATCCCCCGCGAAGCCCCGGTCACCAATACCGCCCGGCTCATCGGACACCCTCCCTCAGCAGATTGACCTGCAAACGATCTTAGGGAAACGGCCTTGAGGAGGTGGCCGGGGGCACGGCGCCGCGTGGGGTGGTAGGCGCCGATCTGCGGCCGCCCGGCCCTCGGCCGATCATCGAACCATGGCCCCGACCGCCGAGCACGGCTCGTCCCCGTACCCCGTGATCCGGCCGATGCTGGCCACGATCGGGCCGCTGCCCGACGAGGACGAGGAGGCGGCCTGGGCGTTCGAGGCCAAGTGGGACGGCGCGCGCTGCATCGTCAACACACCGGGCGACGGCACGCTGCGGCTGATCACCCGGGCCGGCAACGACGCGACCATGACGTACCCGGAGCTGGGGCCGCTCGGGGAGCAGTTGCGGGGCCGGCCCGCGGTGCTCGACGGCGAGGTGGTGGTGCTGGACGCGCGCGGGCGGCCGGACTTCGGGCTGCTGCAGCGGCGGATGGGGGTGGTGAACCCGCGCCGTACGGCCCGGCTGGCCATGGAGCACCCGGTCCATCTGATCCTCTTCGACGTCATGTACCTGGGCGGGTCGCTGCTCGGCTCGCCGTACTTCGAGCGCCGGTCCGTCCTGTCCGGGCTGCGGCTGCGCGGCCCGAACTGGTCGTCGCCCGCGTATGTCGAGGGCCATGCGCAGCAGGCCTGGGAGGCCTCGTTGCAGGGCGGGCTCGAAGGGGTGGTGGCGAAGCGGCTGGGCTCGGCGTATCTGCCGGGTGTCCGGTCACCCGAGTGGCGCAAGACGAAGCATCTGCTGACGCTCGACGTGATCATCGGGGGCTGGACGGAGGGCCACGGCAATCTCGCGGGCCTTCCCGGTTCCGTCCTGGCGGGTGTGGCGGACCCGGCCGGGCTGCGGTACGTCGGCTCGGTGGGTTCGGGGCTGTCGGACCGGGAGCGGCAGGAGCTGGCGCAGTATCTGGCGGTGATCCCGATGGACCGCTCGCCGTTCCTCAACCCCGTGGACGTGGCGGACGCGCACTGGGCCGAGCCCCGGCTGGTCGCCGAGGTCACGCTCACCGGCTGGACCTCGGCGGGCCGGCTGCGGCACCCGATCTGGCACCGGCTGCGGCCCGATCTGACGCGTCTGGGCTGAGGAAGGGGGCAGGGACGGCTGCCCCCGAGGGGCCGGGTCGGGCCCGGTGGTGCCCGGCGGGGTCACGGGCGGCAGAACGCCGCCGTGGTGACCGAGCCGCCGTCGTTCTCGTCGTCGGTGCCCAGGATCCCCTTGCCGGTGCCCGGCCGGCACGCGAGCGCCTCTATCTTGTGGCCGTCGAACGTGGCGAGCCGGTGCGGCTCGTCGGACAACGCCAGGGCGGCCTCGCCGTCCTCGCGCAGGAGGAGGCGTCCGGCGGCGTAGAGCGCGGAGTCGAACGGGCCGTCGTCGCCCGGGTCCGAGGCGGATGACACCGTCAGCCGGCCGTCGGCGGAGAGTTCCACGTCGGAGACATGGCGGACGTCCTCGGCCGGGTAGGGCACGTGGAATTCCGCGGAATCGCGCGTGCCGAATCCGTTGGTGTCCGGGTTCCATTCCGCCGCCGTGAGCTTCGCGGGGCGGTCGTCGTCGCCCCGGTCCGCCCAGACCGCGGCTATGGTGCCGTGGCCGGTCGGGGCCAGGGCGAATGCCTCGTAGTTGCCGTCCGGTGAAATATCCGGCAGCCGGAATTCGCGCAGTACGCGCACGGTGTCCTTTTCCCGGTGAATTCGGTATGCCGTCCCGTCGCTGGCCAGGGCCACATACTCGTGCGCCCGCCCCGGCACGGCATCGATCGCCTCCAGGTCGACGGGCGGCTCGCCGCTCCAGCCGACCGGGCTCACCTGCGGCTTTTCGTGCGGGCTGAACCGTATGGCCACCAGCCGCCGCTGGCCGGGCTCCTTGTTGTCGCGCACGGCAAGGGCGTCCACCGTATCGCCGTGCGCGCCCTCGACCACCAGGCCGCTGATTCCGGCGGTGATGCCGTCCCCGACACGCTGCCAGCCGTCCGCCGCACGGGCACCGGAGGCCGGCGCGAGAAGCGCGGCGCCGGCCAGGGCCACACCGAATGAATTCCTGATCGCTTTCTTGATCATCGGGCGATGGTAGGGCGATGCGTGCGGTTACCGATGAGTGATCGATGGGCACTTCGTAAAGATGCCACGACCTTCAGGGTAGTCGTCGCGGTATCGATCGGGATGAGGAGTTCGATGAGTTCTATGAGTTCTATATCGGGAAGGGGGGTGTTTTTTCGATGTGTCGCGGGTCGGTGATGCGCCGGGCGGCTGACGCGCCGGGATACCCGCGCCGGTCCGGGAAAGCTCGCCATGACCCCTGTGAGCAACCGCGGACGGAAGGAGCCGGTGGTGCCCCACTCCACCGACGGCGACGGCATGTGCGGCAACACCGAGTACGGCAGGACCGCCTTCAAGCGCGCCAGGAGCCACTTCGCGGACCGCATCACGGCGGACGGCCGCGACGGCTGGCCGGTCGAGGCCGGCCGCTACCGTCTGGTGGCCAGCCGCGCCTGCCCCTGGGCGAGCCGCGCCGTCATCGCGCGGCGGCTGCTGGGCCTGGAGGACGCGCTCTCGCTCGCCATCCCCGACCCGCTCCAGGACGACCGCAGCTGGCGCTTCACACTGGATCCGGACGGACGCGATCCGGTACTCGGCATCCGCTTCCTGAGCGAGGCGTACGACGCCCGCGAGAAGAACTACCCGGGCGGGGTCAGTGTGCCCGCCGTCGTGGACGTGCCCAGCGGGAGGCTCGTCACCAACGACTTCCAGCAGATCACCCTCGACCTCGCGACGGAGTGGACGGCACTGCACCGGCCCGGCGCGCCGGACCTGTATCCCGAGCGGCTGCGCGAGGAGATCGACGTCGTCATGGCGGGTGTCTACCGGGACGTCAACAACGGTGTGTACCGGGCCGGTTTCGCCACCGGGCAGAGCGAGTACGACGCGGCCTTCCGCGATCTGTTCCGGCGGCTGGACCTGCTGTCACAGCGGCTGTCCGGTCAGCGCTACCTCGTGGGCGACTCCCTCACGGAGGCCGACATCCGGCTGTTCACCACCCTGGTCCGCTTCGACGCCGTCTACCACGGGCACTTCAAGTGCAACCGGTTCAAGCTGGCCGAGGACCCGGTGCTGTGGGCGTACGCCAGGGACCTCTACCAGACACCGGGCTTCGGCGACACCGTCGACTTCCACCACATCAAGCAGCACTACTACCGGGTGCACACGGGCATCAACCCGACCGGCGTCGTCCCCCTGGGCCCGGACCTGTCCGGCTGGCTGACGCCGCACCACCGCGAGGAGTTGGGCGGCCGGCCGTTCGGCGACGGCACCCCGCCGGGCCCGGTGCCGCCGGCCGAGGAAGTCCCGCCCGGCGGACGCCCCGAGCGCCTGCTCCCCGGCTCCTGACCGCCCGCCCCGGCTCCCCGCCCGACTGACCGCCGCGCCCGTACGTGAGACCCTGAGAACAAGCGGGGACACCTGTGAACTCCACGAGATCCATGCGAGGAGTGAGCCCGATGAGGATGGTCCTGAAGGTCCAGATACCTACCGAAGTGGGCAATGAGCTGATCAAGAACGGCGCCATGCCGAAGATCATGGAGACGGCCATCGCCGCGCTGAAGCCGGAGGCGGCCTACTTCACCCTCGACGGCGGCGACCGTACCTGCTTCTACTACTTCGACATGCAGCACTCGTCGCAGATGCCGGCCCTGGTCGAGTCGTTCTTCATGGACCTGAACGCCAAGATCTCCCTCCAGCCGGTGATGAACGCGGACGATCTGCGCGCGGGGCTCGGCGATCTGATGAGCGGCACCTGAGCCGCCGGCGCTCACTCCGGTGCGGTGTCCTCCGGTGTGCCGTGCGCCAGCTCGCCCAGCACACCGAGCGCTTCGGCCAGGGCGTCCAGGGGCGGGGAGGCGAGCGCCAGCCGTACGGCGTTGGGCGCGTGACCCGTGCCGACGGCGAACGCGCCGGACGGTGTGACGGCGATCCCGCGGCGCGCGGCGGCCGCGACGAAGGTGTCGGCGCGCCACGGCTCCGGCAGTTCCCACCAGCAGTGATACGCCCGCGGATCGGCCCGCACCCGGAACCCGGCCAGCCGTTTCGCGACGATGTCCTGGCGGGCCGCGGCGTCGGCGCGCTTGTTCTCCTCGATGACGGCGGCGGTCCCGTCGGCCATCCACTGGGTCGCGGCGTCGAGCGCGAAGCGGGACGCCGTCCAGGTTCCGGAGCGCAGTGACGTCGCCAGGTCCTGGGTGAGGGCCGCGGGCGCCGTCAGGAACCCCAGGGACAGGCCGGGTGCGATCCGCTTGGAGAGGCTGTCGACGACGACGGTGCGCTCGGGCGCCAGCGCCGCGAGCGGCGGCAGGTCGTCGCGGAGGAAGCCGTAGATGGCGTCCTCGATGGCATGGATGCCCAACTCCCCCAGTACGGCGGTGAGTTCGGCGCGCCGTGGGTGCGGCATCGTGATGCCCAGCGGGTTGTGCAGCGCCGGCTGGAGGTAGACGGCGCGCAGCGGAGCGGCCGCGCGCAGCGCATCGGGCGTCAGACCGTGCTCGTCCATGGCGAGGGGTACGAGGGTGACGCCCAGGCGGGCCGCGATGCCTTTGACGACGGGGTAGGTGAGGGATTCGACGCCGAGGCGTTCGCCGGCCGGAACCAGGGCGGCGATCGCGGCGGCCAGCGCCTGGCGGCCGTTGCCGGCGAAGAGCAGCTGCCCGGGGTCGGGGGCCCAGCCGGCGCGGGTGAGGTGCGCGGCCGCGGCCTGCCGGGCGGCGGGCGTACCTGCGGCGCCCACCGGGCGGAGTGCGGCGGTCAGGGCGTCGGGCCGCAGCAGATGCCCGAGGCTCTTGGCTAGCAGGGCGGGCTGTTCCGGCAGGACCGGGAAGTTGATCTCCAGGTCGATCCGGACCTCCCCCGGCTCGGCCAGCGCGGGTTCGGCCGAGGGGGCGGCGGTACGGACGAACGTGCCGCGGCCGACCTCGCCCACCGTCAGGCCCCGCCGGCCCAGTTCCCGGTACACCCGGGCCGCCGTCGAGCCGGCGATGCGCCGTTCGCGGGCGAACCGGCGCAGCGGCAGCAGCCGCTCGCCGGGCCGGAGCCGTCCGGCGGCGATGTCCGCCGCCAGCTCGTCGGCGATCACGCGGTAGTCGTCCATCGAACCCCTCGCCCCGGACCGCGGTCCGACCGGCCCGGCAACATTGCACCGAGCACATTATTTACATTGCACCGAGAGATTGCGCCACATAGCATCGATCCGTCAAGCCGCGACAGAGGGGGATGCGCAGCGTGGGATCGGCTCAGTTCGCAGAGATCACCATCGGATACGAGGACGAGGGCAGCGGCGAGCCGCTGGTCCTCCTCCATGGGCACCCGTTCGACCGCTCGATGTGGCGTCCGCAGATCGAGCACTTCAGCCGGGCCGGATGGCGGGTGATCGCCCCGGATCTCCGCGGCTACGGCGAGAGCTCCGTCGTCCCGGGCACGACCCCGCTGGAGACCTTCGTCCGCGACACCGTCGCCCTGCTCGACCGGCTGGGCGTCGGGCGTTTCGTCGTCGGCGGTCTGTCCATGGGCGGCCAGATCGTCATGGAGTTCTGGCGGCTGTTCCCGGACCGGATCCGGGGGATGCTGCTCGCGGACACCTTCGCCGCGGCGGAGACCGACGAGGGGAAGGCCGCGCGCCGCGCGATGGCCGAGCGCCTGCTGCGGGAGGGGATGGCCGGCTATGCGCACGAGGTCCTGCCGAAGATGATCTCGCCGCGCACGATCGAAGCGCAGCCGGACGTGGCCCGGCACGTCCTGGGGATGATGACGGGCACCCCGCCGCAGGGCGCCGCGGCGGCCCTGCGCGGCCGCGCCGAACGCCCCGACTACACGGCGCTGTTGTCGCGGATCACGGTTCCGGTGTGGGTGGCCGTCGGCGCGGAGGACACGTACACGCCGGTGAGCGACGCCCGCGACATCTGCCGGCGCACTCCGTATGCGAAGCTGACGGTCATCGAGCGGGCGGCACATATGCCGAACCTGGAGCGGGCGCCCGAATTCAACGCCGCACTCCAGGAGTTCCTCACCGCACTTCTCTAGCCACCCGTGGGCCGCAGGCCGCCGCCCGGCGTCCGCGCCGACTCACCCTGGACCCAAGGGTGTTACCCACCCGTAACCTACCGACGGGTTACCTAAGGTAAGTGCCGCGCCTTACTCTCCAGTCAACTCGGGCCGCCGTACGCCCCCTCCTGTCCTTCCGACAGCGTGCGGCGGGCTCGCATAGAGATCTGGAGCAGAAGATGACGCCCTCCCGCACGACTCTGCGTGCCGCGATCGGCACCGTCTCGGCGGCGCTGCTGGCCACCACCGTTCTCACCGGTGCGCCGGCCACCGCCCAGGCGGCGGCACCGGAGTCCACCGCCACGACGGCGTCCGCCGACGCCACCGCGGCGTCCGCCGCCGTCAAGTTCGTCGACATCGAGGGCGACGGCGGGATCACCCTCAAGGCGAACGTCTTCACCCCGGCCGGTGCCGACGGCACCCGCCGGTACCCGGTCATCGTGCTGCCGACCAGCTGGGGAATGCCGCAGGTCGAGTACATGGTGCAGGCCAAGAAGCTGGCCGACGCGGGCTATGTGGTGGTCGGTTACAACTCGCGCGGGTTCTGGCAGTCCGGCGGGTACATCGAGACGGCCGGTCCGCAGGACATCGCCGATGCGTCGAAGGTCATCGACTGGGCGCTGGCCCACACGCCGGCCGATCCGCAGAAGGTCGGCATGGGCGGGGTCTCCTACGGCGCCGGGATCAGTCTGCTGGCGTCCGCGTTCGACAAGCGGATCAAGGTGGTGGCGGCGCTCAGCGGCTGGGGCGACCTCATCGGGTCGATCTACAGCGGCCGTACCCAGCATCGGCAGGCCGCGGCGATGCTCGGCGGCGCGGGCGCGGTGACCGGGCGGCCGAGCCCCGAACTGCAGACCGTGCTCAAGGACTTCCTCTCCTCGAACCTCGCCAAGGAGCAGGACATGCTCGCCTGGGGGAAGAAGCGCTCCCCCGCCACCTACCTCGACAAGATCAACGCCAATGGCACCGCGATCATGCTCGGCAACGCCTGGGGCGACTCGATCTTCCCGCCCAACCAGTACGCCGACTTCTACGAGAAGCTCAAGGGCCCCAAGCGGCTGGAGTTCCGCCCGGGCGACCATGCGACGGCCGAGGCAACGGGGCTGTTCGGGCTGCCCGACGACACCTGGACCAACACCAAGCGGTGGTTCGACCGCTACCTCAAGGGCGTGGACAACGGCATCGACCGCGAGTCGCCGGTGCTGCTGAAGTCCCGTTCCTCCGGCGCGTACGAGGGCTACAAGAGCTGGAAGGACGTACCGTCCGCGCACCGCAGGATCGAGCTGGGCGGCAGCAAGCAGATCCACACCAACTGGGACTCCGGCGCCAACGGCGGGCTGATCTTCCTCTCCAGCATGATGGACCAGTTCTTCCGGCTGCCGCCGATGGCCTCGATTCCGCTGCTCCCGCGCTCCCTGGCCGCCGTCTGGCAGTCCGAGCGCTACGAGACCGGGCAGCGGGTCCGCGGCACCACCCGGCTGCACACCACCCTCACCAGCACCGCCGGGAGCGGTACCGCCATCGCCTACCTCTACGACGTGGGACCGCTCGGCATCGGCAAGCTGGTCACCCACGCCCCGTTCACCTTCCACGACAAGACGCCCCAGCAGCCCTTCGGCGTGGACCTGGAGCTCTTCTCCACCTCCTACGACGTCCCGGCCGGTCACCGGCTGGCGGTGGTCGTGGACACCGTCGACCCGCTGTACATCGAGCACAACCCGAGCGGCGCACGGCTGACGTTCTCCTCCCCGGAGAACGACCCGTCGTATGTGTCGGTGCCGGTACGCGACTGAGCGGCGGGCCGGGGCGTACGACCTCGGGCCTACAGCTCACGGCCGATTCGGCGGGAGGCCGGTGATCGATAGCCTCCCGCCATGGCTACCTTTCCACCGGCGCGCGACGCCGACGAGCGGAAACGCGATGCACTGTGGCGACTGCGGATGGACGAGGACGCATGGGTGTCCTCGTCGTCCGGCGAAGGCGTGCCCTGCCTCGTACCGCTGTCGTTCGTCTGGCACGACGGACGGCTGGTGATGGCCACCAAGAAGAACAATCCGACCGCCCGCAACCTCGCGGCCCGGGGCGACAGCTGGGTGGCGCTGGGGCCGACCCGGGACGTGGTGCTCATCGAGAGCACGGCCGAGGTGATCGCCTCGGACGCGCTGCCGGACGACGCGGGTGCGGCCTTCGTCCACAAGCTCGGCTGGGATCCGCGGGGGCGCGACGGCTGGGTCTTCCTCTCCTTCCGCCCGCGCCGGCTCCTGGCCTGGCGCGAGCAGAACGAGCTGGCGGAGCGGGAGTTGATGCGGGACGGGGTGTGGCGGGTGTAGCGGGCCGGGGCGGGCCGGGTCTCACACGTGCCGCTGGTGGTCTCCCGGCATCAAGGTGCCGGGCTCGGCGGCGGCCACCTCGGCGGCCTCGACCTTGGGGTTGCGCCGCTGGCGCCGGGCGACCCAGTTGGCCAGCCAGGACAGCAGCATGCACATCCCGATGTAGATCGGCGAGATGATCATGACGACGGGGATGAACGGCAGGTCGTAGTCGAGGTTGGCGGCGATCAGCTTGCCGGCGTGCAGGAACTCCTCGTAGGTGATGAGGTAGCCGAGCGAGGTGTCCTTCAGGGCGACCACCAGCTGGCTGATGATCGCCGGGAGCATCGCGCGGACCGCCTGCGGCGCCAGGACGTGCGTCATGACCTGGGTCTTGCGCATGCCCAGCGCATACGCGGCCTCCCGCTGGCCGCGCTCGACGGAGTTGACGCCGCTGCGGAAGACCTCGGCGAGCACCGAGCCGTTGTAGAGGGTCAGGCCCGCGACCAGGGCGGGCAGCGGCGCGACCCGCATCGCCACATAGATGAAGAAGATCATGACCAGCAGGGGCATCGCGCGGAAGAACTCCACCACCAGCGTGCACACCCAGCGCACCAACCGGTGCTCGGAGAGCCGGCCGGTCGCGAGCACCGCGCCGAGCGCCAGGGACAGCACCGCGGCGATGCCGAAGGCCCGCAGGGTGTTGCCGAGGCCGGTGAGCAGCAGCTCCTGGATTCCCGTGTAGAGGAACGGAGTCCACTTGGCCGCGGTGAACTGCCCGGTGTCGAAGAGGAGGTAGAGGATCCAGGCGAGCAGGGCGGCGATCACCGCCGTCGCCCCGAGGCCGTAGAGCCGGTGCCGCGCTCTGGCACGCGGGCCCGGGATGTCGTAGAGGGCGGTGGTGGTCATCGGGCGGCTCCGAAGCGCTTCTCCAGCACGTTGAAGATCGCGCTGATGGACAGGGTCACGATCAGATAGCCGACGGCGATCCAGATGAAGGACCAGATGATGCTGTAGCCCATCTCACTGAGCGGCTTGTAGACGCCGAGCAGTTCGGTGACGCTGAAGGCGCCGGCGATCGCGGAGTTCTTGGCGAGCGCGATCAGCGTGGAGCCGATGGGCGGGATGACGGACCGGAAGGCCTGCGGGAGGACGATGTCGCCGAGGGTCTGGGGAAAGGTCAGACCCAGGCTGCGGGCCGCCTCGCCCTGTCCGACCGGCACGGTGTTGATGCCGGAGCGCACCGCCTCGCAGATGAAGGCGGACGTGTAGCAGCCCAGCGCCAGGATGGCGAAGAGCTTGAAGGGCAGGACGAGGCCGAAGCGCGGCAGGCCCAGCACCACCGCGAAGAACAGCAGGGTCAGCGGCGTGTTGCGGAGCACCGTCACCCACGCCGTGCCCAGGGCCCGCAGTGAGCCGACCGGTGCGACGCGGAAGGCCGCCATCAGGAAGCCGAGACCGAGCGCGAGCAGCGAGGCGTAGAAGGTGAGTTCGACGGTGCCCAGCATGCCCTCCCCGTAGAGGGAGAGGTTGTCGAGGAGAACGTTCATCGGTCGGTTCCTTGGCTCCTCAGGTCGCCGGGTAGCGGTCGATCGGGGGCGGCTTCGGCGCGGGCTCCCCGGACAGGCCGAGGGTCGCGTCGTACGCCTTCTTCCAGTTGCCGTTCTTCTCGTCCGCGGCGAGCGCGTCGTCGAGCGCGAAGCGCAGCGCGTTGTCCCCGCGCGGGACGCCGATGCCGTACGGCTCCTGGGAGAACGGCTCGCCGACGACCTTCAGCTCCTCGGGCACCTTGGCGGCGTAGCCCAGCAGGATCGCGTCGTCGGTGGTGACCGCGGCGACCTGGAAGGTGAGCAGGTTGTCGACGCACACCGAGTAGGTGTCGTAGGCGACCAGGTTCGCCTTGGGGTACTCGGCCTGGATGCGCTGGTACGGGGTCGAGCCGGCCGCCGAGCAGACGCGTTTGCCGGCCAGGTCCTGCGGGCCCTTGATGTCGCGCTCGTCGGCGCGCACCAGCAGCGACTGGCCGGCCATGTAGTAGGGCCCGGCGAAGCCCACCAGCTTCTTGCGCTTGTCGTTGATGGTGTACGTACCGACGTAGAGGTCGATCTGGCCGTTCTGCAGGGCCGTCTCGCGGTTGGCGGAGGCGATCGTGCGGAACTGGACGGTGTCGGGCGGGAAGCCGAGGGCGGCCGACATCATCTTGGCGATCTCGATGTCGAAGCCGGTGTAGCGGCCGGAGGACGGGTCCTTCTCGCCGAGGTAGGGCTGGTCCTCCTTGACGCCGATGGTGAGATGGCCGCGGCGCTTGGCCCGCACCCAGGTCGGGGAGTCGGGCAGGCGGAAGTCCTTGGCGACCGGATACTGGGGCAGTTCGCTGCCCTTGGGGCCCTTGGCCGGCGGGCTGCCGGGCCGGCCGCAGCCCGCGAGGACGAGGGCGAGTGCGGTGAGCGCGAGGGCCACGAGGGCGCGGCGCAGGCGCGTGGAGTGACGGTGCGGCATCGCGGCGCCCCCGTTAGTGCTTGAGGATCTTGGAGAGGAAGTCCTTGGCCCGTTCGCTGCGCGGTGCGGTGAAGAACTCCTCGGGGGTGCGGTCCTCGACGATCCGGCCGTCGGCCATGAACACCACGCGGTTGGCGGAGGCGCGGGCGAAGCCCATCTCGTGGGTGACCACGACCATCGTCATGCCCTCCCGGGCGAGCTGGCGCATGACCTCCAGCACCTCGTTGATCATCTCCGGGTCGAGGGCGGAGGTCGGTTCGTCGAAGAGCAGCGCCTTGGGCTCCATGGCGAGCGCGCGGGCGATGGCGACGCGCTGCTGCTGGCCGCCGGAGAGCTGAGCGGGGTACTTGTCGGCCTGGGAGGCGAGCCCGACCCGGTCCAGGAGTTCGCGGGCGCGCCGCGCGGCCTCGTCCTTGCTCTTCTTACGGACCTTGACCGGCGCCAGCATGATGTTGGCCAGCACGGTCTTGTGGGCGAAGAGGTTGAACGACTGGAAGACCATGCCGACTTCGGCGCGCAGCCCGGCCAGCGCCCGGCCCTCTTCCGGCAGCGGCCGGCCGTCCAGCTCGATGGTGCCCGACTCGACGGTCTCCAGGCGGTTGATGGCCCGGCACAGGGTGGACTTCCCGGACCCGGAGGGCCCGATGACCACCACCACCTCCCCACGGCCGACGGTGAGGTCGATGTCCCGCAGGACATGCAGTTTTCCGTAGTGCTTGTTGACCCCGCGCAGTTCAATCAGCGCATCACCGGCCATATGCAGACCTGCCCACTCTCATCCGTACAGCGGAGAGCCCGCAACCTACCGGGACAAAAGGGGCACTTCTCCACTGACACGCACGCATCAGTGCAGAGGGGCGGATAAATCAGGTAAGACCGTTGCCCGCTTACCGGGCGTCAGGTCTCGGAGGCCTCGGCGTAGACCTGGGACAGCTCGGGCGCGCCGACATCGGCCCAGGCGTGGCCCGCCGCCACCACATCGATCACCCGCCCGGACTCCAGCCGGACCACCGGCTGCCCGTCCGGCCGGACGTGCCAGACCGCGCCGCGTACCGTCCGCACCACCACCGTGCCCAGATACAGGCCCGCGTCATTGCCGAGCCAGGGCACCACCTCCGGGTCGTCCCGCCATACCGGCTGCAGCTGGTCCAGCCGCTCCAACGAGCGTGCGGAGTCGTCCAGTTCCACCCCCGCGGCGGCCGCCTGGGCCCGCAGCAGCTCGCATTCGGACAGCAGCTCGACGACGCTTCCGGGATCGGCGCGCACCGACTCCGCGAGCGGCACGGACCGGTGCACATGCTGACGCTTGCGCCACTTGTCCAGGAAAGACATGTTCATGGTGTGCAGGGTCCCACCCGACCTGTGGTGCGGGCCACAGGCGCGCGGCGCGATCGGGCCCCGTTCGTCACCTTGACGCTCCCCGTTCGCCTCCCTACCTTCATGGCGCTCGGATCGGATCGGCCAGGCCGCCAAAACCCCCGGGTGCGCCCCGGGGAGCGGCCGGATCGCAGTGCAGACCTGCCCGTTGACGCCCCCGGAGGGATACCGACCGATGCGCCTACGACGATGGGGCACCGCCCTGGCCCTGCTGCTCACCGCGACGGCACTGCCCGCCACCACCTCCGCCGGCCCGGCGAGGGCCGCGGCCCCCGGCCCGGCGCACCACCCGCCCCGCCCGCTGCCCCTGGCAAGACAGTTCGACAACACGGCGGTCAGCGACAACTCCGCACCCGGCGCGGCCGACTTCGACGGCGCCGGCCACTCGCTGTCCGCACAGGACCTGGCGGCGGCCGGCTGGACGCCCGGCAGCGTGCTGAGCATCGACGGAGCGCGGCTCGGATGGCCGCGTACGGCGGCCGGCACGCCGGACAACGTCCGGGCGGCCGGGCAGTCGGTGGCCGTGCGCGGCCGGGGCTCGGCGCTGACGTTCCTGGTCGCCGGCACGGGCGGCGCGGCGTACGGCACCGGCACCGTGCGCTATCAGGACGGCTCCCGCAGCTCCTACGAACTGACCGCGCCCGACTGGCGGTCCGGGCCGCTGAGCACCAAGGCGGTGGCGCTGCCGCACATCAACGGCGCGGACGGACAGACGGACGGGCCCGCACGGCTGTACGCGGTGTCCGTACCGCTGCACAGCGGGCGTCAGGTGGCGTCCGTGGTGCTGCCCGAGGCGTCGGGGACGGCGGCCGCACTGCATGTCTTCGCGGTGTCCGTACAGGACAACGGGTCGGGCAGGACCGGGAGTTGGGCGGCGAGCACGGCCGGCTACCGCGCCGTCGGGCCCTGGCGGGACCGTACGCTGCGGCTGGTGGTCCACAGCGGCGCGGGCGGACCGCGGGCGCGGATACGGATCGCCAACACCTTCGCGGCGGCGCCGGTGGACATCGGGGCCGCCAGCATCGCGGTGCGCGGTGCGGGGGCGGCCGCGGACGGCGCGCCCGTACCGCTGACCTTCGGGCGGGGGCGGAACGGCACCCGGATACCGGCCGGCGCCGAGGCCGTCAGCGATCCGGCGCCGTTCACCGTCCCCGCCGGCACCGATCTGCTGGTGAGCATCCATCTGCCGGGCACGGTGACGGCGGCGCCGGTGCACCAGGAGGCGACCCAGCTGTCGTATCTGAGCGCCGCGGGCAGCGGGGACCGCACGGGCGACGCCGGGGGCGGTGCCTATCCGGAGACCATGACCGTCTGGCCGTTTCTGACGGGGGTGGACGTGGACGGCGGTCCCGGGTCGATCGTGGCGCTGGGCGATTCGATCACCGACGGCGTGAAGTCGACCAGCGGCACCAACCGGCGCTGGCCGGACGTGCTCAACCGCCGCTTCCAGACGCAGAGCGCCCTGCCCCGCTACGGCGTGCTCAACCACGGCATCTCGGCGAACCGCATCGTCACCGACCGCTATCAGGGCGACGGGGTCAGCACGGACACCGGCGGGGTCAGCGCCCAGCACCGGCTGGAGCGGGATGTGCTGGCACAGCCCTCGGCACGGACGGTGGTGGTCTTCGAGGGCGTCAACGACGTGCGCTGGGGGACCCCGGCCGATGAGGTCATCGCCGGTCTGCGGGCCATCGCCCGGCGGGCGCACGAGCGGGGGCTGCGGGTCGTCGCCGCGACCATCGCGCCCTGTGAGGGCTACCGCGACTGCACCCCGGATGTGGAGGCCCGCCGCCAGGCCGTCAACGCCTTCGTCCGCGGCGGCTCCGGCACCGTCTTCGACGCGACGCTGGACTTCGACGCCGTACTGCGCGATCCCCAGCGCCCCCAGCGGATGCTGCCCGCCTACGACAGCGGGGACCACCTCCACCCCGGCGACACGGGCCTGCAGGCACTGGGCGAGGCGGTGGACCTGCGGGCGCTGATGCCGGGGCGGTGAGGACGGGACGGTGAGGGCCGGGCGGTGAGGGCCGGGCGGTGGTAGGCCTGCGAGGTACGCCTACGAGGCCCTACGGGCCTGTCCGACGGGTCAAGGCCGGAAAGGCCCTAGACGTCGAGATCCACGACGACCGGCGCATGGTCCGAAGCGCCCTTGCCCTTGCGCTCCTCGCGGTCCACATAGGCGTCCGAGACGGCCTTGGCGAACGGCTCGTTGCCGTAGACCAGGTCGATGCGCATACCGCGGTTCTTGGGGAAGGCGAGCTGGCGGTAGTCCCAGTAGGTGTAGGGCCGGTCGTACTTCAGCGGGCGCGGTACGACGTCCGTCAGGCCCGCCTCGCGCAGGGCCGTCAGGGCGGCGCGCTCGGCGGGTGTGACATGGGTGGCGCCGACGAAGACCGCGGGGTCCCAGACGTCCTCGTCCGTCGGCGCGACGTTGAAGTCACCGAGGACCGCGAACGGGCGGGGGCCCGCCGCGTCCTCGGCGACCGCGGTCCTCAGCGCCTCGAACCAGCCGAGCTTGTAGGTGTAGTGCGCATGGTCGATCTCGCGGCCGTTGGGGACGTACACCGACCACACGCGGGCCGAGCCGCAGGTCGCGGAGACGGCACGCGGCTCCTGGGCCCCTTCGTAGTCCGGGCCGCCGGGGAGGCCCTGGACCACGTCCTCAAGCCCCACCTTGGACAGCAGGGCCACACCGTTCCACCGCCCGTTGCAGTTGACCGCGGCTTCATAGCCGAGCTCGCTCAGTTCGTCGTACGGGAACTGCTCGGCCGCGCACTTGGTCTCCTGGATGCACAGCACGTCCGTGCCGGTGCTCTCCAGCCAGGCCAGCAGCCGCGGGAGGCGGGCGGTGATCGAATTGACGTTCCAGGTCGCGATGCGCATGTCTGTAAACCTACAGCCCGGCACCGACAGTCCGGCTCCCCGCCGGCCGGGCGGTCAGCCGACGGCGGTGCGGCCGCCGGGAGCGAGCCGTCCGTGGTCGGCACCGCCCAGCTTGTCGATCATGGAGTCGTAGACCGGGCGGGCGTGGTCCTGGAGCAGGCTGTCGTGGATGTCGACGGCCCGCCGGGGCGCCACCGCGCGGACGTAGTCGATCACCTCGGCGATCTTGTTCCAGGGCGCGTGGACGGGCAGCAGCAGCGTGTCGACGGTACGGCCCGCGGGGACGGTGAGCGCATCGCCCGGGTGGAACACCGCGCCGCCGTCGATCAGATAGCCGACGTTGGTGATGCGCGGGATATCGGGGTGGATGACGGCGTGCAGCTGACCGTGCACCTCCACCTCGAAGCCGGCCGCGGTGAAGCTGTCGCCCTCACCGACCGTGTGCACCCGCCCGGGGAACGCGGCGGAGAGCTGCTCGGCGACGCTGGCCAGGGTCCAGATCTCGGCGCCCGGATTGGACTCCATGCCCGCCCGCAGCCGGCCCTCGTCGAAGTGGTCCATGTGCTCGTGGGTGACCAGGATCGCGTCCGCCCCCACGGCCGCGTCCTCCTCGCTGAAGACACCGGGGTCGATGACGAGCGTCTGCCCGTCCTTCTCCAGCCGGACACAGGCGTGGGTCTTCTTGATGAGTTCCATGCCTGCCATCTTGCCGCCGGGGGCCCGGCGGGGCGGCGGCCCGGCCCGTACCCGGCGCCGTGCCGCACCTGCGGGGCGTGCCTCACGCCTCCGGCGTCGTCTCCTCGCGTATCACCCGCTGGGCGACCGCGAAGGCGGAGTTGGCCGCCGGCACACCGCAGTAGACGGCGGTGTGCAGCAGGACTTCCTTGATCTCCGTGGGGGTGAGGCCGTTGCGCAGGGCCGCCCGGGTGTGCAGCGCCAGCTCCTCCTGGTGGCCGCGGGCGACCAGCGCGGTGAGCGTGATGACGCTGCGGGTGCGGCGGTCCAGGCCGGGGCGGCTCCAGGTCTCACCCCAGGCGTAGCGGGTGATGAAGTCGTGGAAGTCGCCGTTGAAGTCGTCGGCGGTGGCCTCGACCCGGTCGACATGGGCGTCGCCCAGGACCTCGCGGCGGATCTTGATGCCCGCCTCGTACGTGGCGCCGCGGTCCTGGTCCGGCCGGGCGAGACCGGACTCTATGGCGGCGGGCGGCGCCTGCGGGGGCGGCGGGGGCGCGATCTGCGGCTTGGGGGCCGCGGCGCCGATGGCGGCCTGGCCGCCGGGGCCCGGCTTGTCGTGCCAGGCGTTGGTGAAGTGCCGGATGAGCAGCTCGGTGACGGCCGCGGGCTGCTCGACGGGCGCGAGATGCGAGGTGCCGGGGACCAGCGCCAGGCTCGCGTCGGGTATGCCGGCGACCAGGGTGCGGGCGTCGGTGGTCGGGGTGACCTGGTCCTCTGAGCCGACGACGGCCAGCGTGGGCACGCCGACCCGGCCGAGTGAGGACCGTACGTCGAAGGAGGCCAGCGCCTCGCAGGCGGCGATGTAGCAGCCGGGATCGGTGGTGCGCACCATCTGGACGGCCCACTCGACGATCGCGGGCTGGGCACCGGCGAAGCCCGGGGTGAACCAGTGCTCGGGGCAGGTGCGGGCGATCGGGTCGAGTCCGTTCGTACGGATGACCACGCCGCGCTGGCGCCAGGCATCGGCGGTGCCGTAGCGCGGTGAGGAGGAGATCAGGGCCAGCGAGGTGACCCGGTGCGGGCGGGTGAGCGCCAGCTGGGTGCCGATGGCGCCGCCGATGCTGCAGCCGGCGTAGCCGAAGCGGTCCACACCGAGCGTGTCGAGGGTGGCGACCAGCCGGTCGGCCAGTTCGGCGATGGAAGCCGCCGCGTGGGCGGGCGAACCGCCGTGACCGGGCAGGTCGAACCGGATGACACGCCAGTGACGGGTCAGCTCGGGGATCTGCCGGTCCCACATGTGCCAGGTGGTCCCGAGCGCGGCTCCCAGTACGAGTACGGGGGCGTCGCCGGGACCGTCAATCCGGTGCTGCAGGGTCTTCTCACTCACCCGGCCACGCTACCGAACACTCTGACGCGGTCCTGACACCCGGGTCAGGAAGAGCTGTCACGAGGACGGCCGGGGCGTGGCCGCCGCCGCGCCGGAAGCGGGATACGCGCAGGTCAGAGCTGCACGGTCGAGACGGCGGAGATGGCGGAGACGACCGGGTGACCCGGCTCGTCGTAGCTCGTCGCAGCCCACCATGATCCGCTGGTACGGATCCTCAGTACCTCCCGCATCGCCTCCGCGCGCCCCCCGCGCGCCCCCCTGGGAATGATCAACGGGCCTCGCAGCGGGCAGAGAGTGATCACCGGCAGGCGGAGCTCCACCTGCCGGGCCGGTTGGCTGACACAAGGGGTGGGATGAACGGGATGAACCAGTACGTCTTCGAGAACCTGGCGGATCAGGCTCCGGACCGGTTCACGGTGCTGGAGGAGTGCTACGACCCGGTGTCGCGGGCGCAGTTGATGCGGACCGGGGTGGGGCCAGGGTGGCGGTGTCTGGAAGTGGGCGGCGGCGGAGGCTCGATAGGCGCCTGGCTGGCGGCTGTGGTGGGCAGTACGGGGCAGGTCGTGGTGACGGATGTGGAGCCGGGCCGCATGCACGGTCTCCGGCACCGCGAGAACGTGCAGGTCTGGCGGCACGACATCACCCGTGACCCGTTACCGGACGGGGAGTTTGATCTGGTGCACGCCCGCTTGGTGCTGCTGCATCTGCCGCAGCGCGAGGACGTGCTCACGCGCCTGGTGAGGGCGCTGCGGCCGGGCGGATGTCTGCTGTTGGAGGAATTCGACTGCGGGTACACGCCCGTACTGGCCGCTCCCGGAGAGGGCGAGGCCGCGCTCTTCGAGCGGGTGCACGAAGCGCTGATGGATCAGCTGCGTGCGGCCGGTGCCGACCCGTTGTGGGGGCGCAAGCTGGTTGCGGCGCTCACGGCCGGCGGTCTGGACGGCGTAAGCGCCACGACGTACGCCGAGGCGTGGCGGGGCGGTGAAACCGGCGTACGGCTCCACCGTGCCAACACCGAGCAAGTGCGCGCCGGGTTGCACGCCCGTGACGTCACGGAGGAGGACCTCCAGGCGTTCTGGGCACTGCTGCAGGACCGGAGGTTCGCCGTCGCGTCGTATCCGCTGATCTCCGCCCGGGGGCGTCTCCCCCTCGGCCGCACGGAGGCGAGGTCATGAGCGCTGCCGTCTCCACGCACTACTGCGAGACCACGCTGGACATCGCGGAGGAGCCACTGGCGCTCGCCTACCGCCTGGCCAGATCCGAGGCGTTCGACGACTACATGGTCTACGAGAATCAAGGCACTTGGTCGTTCGCCGCGGGGCGGCTGGCCGAGCTCCGGCTGAGCCCGACCGGCACTGAGCTGACCTGCGGCCCGCTGGTACGTCACCTGCCGCTTGCCAAGGGCCTGCCGGCTGTCGGATCACTGCTGGCCAGTCTGCCGCTGCGGGGATGGCGGGCGTACGGCTGGGCAAGGTTCGAGCTGGCCGACGTGCTCTCGGGCGCCACGCTCCCGGCGGGCTCGGACGATCTGCTGTTCCTCGTCGTTCCCGCCGTGGAAGTGCGGATCACGGACGGCAGGGCCCTGCTCCGGGCGTCCGACGAGGAACGGCTGGAGCACCTGGCAGGGCTCGTCCGCTCGGACGCCGGCCCACCCGCACTCCCGGAGGCCCGCCTCACCATCAACGCCGAGGACCATGGGGACTACCGGGCAGCCGTGGCCGCCGGGCTCACCGCCATCGAGGCCGGACGCCTTGAGAAAGTGATCCTCTCGCGGGAGGTGACCGTCCCGTACACCGTCGACCTGGCCGCCAGCTACTACGCGGGGCGTCGACACAACACGCCCGCCCGGTCCTTCCTCCTGGACCTCGGCGGACTCAAAGCCGCCGGATTCAGCCCGGAAACCATCCTGGAGGCCACCAGAGACGGCCGGGTCACCACCACCCCCCTGGCCGGTACCCGTGCGCGGACCGGCTCGCCGCACGCCGACGCCCGGCTCCGCGCCGACCTGCTCAGCGACCCGAAGGAGATCCACGAGCACGCCATATCCGTCCGACTCGCCTGCGACGAACTCGCCTCGGTCTGCCGCACCGTGCACGTCCGGGACTTCATGACCGTCCAGGAGCGGGGCAGCGTCCAGCACCTCGCCTCCGCAGTGAGCGGACGGCTGCGCGAGGGCCACGGCCCGTGGCACGCGCTCGCCGCCGTCTTCCCCGCTTCCAGGACAACAGCCGGACCTGGCTGCGCGCCGGGGCGGGAGTCGTACGCCATTCCCGCCCGGAACGCGAACACGAAGAGACCTGCGAGAAGCTGAACTGCGTGAGCGGTCATCTCGTGCCCGGTGAATGAACCCTCTCAACAGCTGCCCCTATGAGAGTGACCTGACCCCAACAGGTCGACACCCCGCGGGATGGGGCCAGGTCGCGGTCGCGGAAGAACCGCCTTGGGTGAATCCGGACCATGCCACGCTCATCGTTCAACGCCCGTTCATACAGGGGCACTTGGGGTATCACGACGCGCGCCACGTAGGGGTGAACCTGCCTCATGAACAGCATCTCGTTGCCGGGGCCTGTGGTTAGCGAGGTGAATATCTGGAAGTTCCCACGAAGGGCATGACCGTGAATCGTCGATTGAGCAACCTGCCTGTCCGCGTGGCCGTGGCGGCCGCCGCTTTGGTGGCGGTGGGAACCGGGGCGGCCCCGGCGGTGGCCCACGACCACGGCGTCACGCCGCTCGTCAGCACGAAGAACCTCATGCAGGGAATGTCGGGCACCTACGCAAGCCCGGGTGCCGTGCAGGACCGCACCTTTGTCAACAAGGGCACGGGAGCTCTGCTCCTCGATTCCGCCAACGTGCGCCAGGGCATCCCGATGAACCTGCTGAGCCCGAAGTCCGTCAACCACGATGCCTTCATCAACCATGGCTAGGCGTGCCGCGTTTGCCGTGGCCGGCGTGCTCACCGCGGTGAATGTCCTGGCTGTCCCCACCGTCGCCGCCGCGGCGACCCCCGCCCCGCTGGTGAGTGCCGAGTGCGTGGGGCAGGGGCTGTTGCTCACCGCCGCCGACACCGGCTTGCGGCATGTCGGCCGCTACACGTGTGCCAGTACACGCGGAGCGGTGCTCCTCGACCTGAGCCGAACGCTCCAGGGGGCGGAGATCACCGCAGGGAGCAAGGGCCAGCGCACCACACAGATCTTCAGGTGAGCCTGCGTGTCCGCGGCTGGTTCTCACACACCGAGTGGGGAGACGGCTATCGGTGTCGTCTCCCGGCTCACTCTGTCCCTGCGGTGGATGTCTGCGGAGCCGCTTACTGAAGAACAGGCCGCAGCTGTGGCGGACATCAGGGCGTTTCGCGGCGAATCCTGGCACGATCCCGTCGCCCGGCCGTGGTTCCGCACCGCTGACGGCGGCTACGACGACATCGGAGAGGGCGAGGAGCACGACCGTGCGGCCTGGCACTGCCTGGGCAGGGAGGCGGAGGGCAGGCTGGTCGGGTGCACGCGCGTCACACCGGTGGGTGAAGCCCTCACCAGTCCGGTGCTGGCGGCACTGGACGCCGTATCGCGGGCGGAGGTCCTGCGCCGACTCGGACGGCCGCGGCCCGGTGAGGGCGTTGAGCTGGGCAAGCTGGTCGTTGCCCCCGACTGCCGCGGAGGGCCCGTCGCCTCCGTCCTCGTCGCACTGGCCATCGCCACCGCGCGAGCGCTGCGTAGGCGCAGTGCCTGGGGATTCGTGGCCACGGGCCGGGGGCAGGACCGCTTCCTCGCTCACTACGGAGCCCAGGATCTGGGACACGTACGGCCCTATCCGCTGTACGACGAGGTGACCCGCCTCATGTGGTGCGATCTGACCGAACCGGCAGGCAGGTTCGAGCCTCTGGTCGCAGACCTGCTGGATCGCGTCCACCGCTCCGACGCACTCGCCGCTGCCGCGCCCGACCCTCCGCTGACGACGACCGAAGGGTACGACGAGCATGATCACGAAGGGGAGGACTGAGCCATGTCGGCTGTCCCCGTAGCAGTGCGCCCGACCGGCCGCTACATCCGCGACCGGCTGCGCAGCATCAGGGCCGAGGACCCGGAGCTGGCGCAGCGCCTGCACCGTCTTCAGCGCTTCTCCCGCACCGTCCGCACCAACGTGGTGTTCCTGACCAGGGCCTGCGACATCCGGTGCGAGGGATGCTGGTATTTCGGGCACCAGATGGACCAGGGCGTCACCGAATCGTCCGGCGACGATGCCGCGGATGCCTTCGCTCGTCGGCTGGTGGAGGAAGGCGTCACCCACGCCATGCTCCTCGGCGGAGAACCGACGCTGGTGCCCGGTCGCATCAGGGCCTTCACCCGGCATCTCGCCTACGTCACCGTCGTCACGAACGGGTTGCGTCCCCTGCCGCGCGGTGACGGGTTCCAGCGGGCAAACGTCGCCGTCTCCGTATTCGGCGGCGGGCCGCTCGACGACCAGCTGCGCGGCATCCGCCCCAACGGCACACGTTTCAGCGGTCTGTTCGAAAAGGCCCTGCGCAACTACCGCGACGACCCGCGCGCGGTGTTCATCTACGCCCTCTCGGAAGACGGCACCGACTACATCGAGGAGACCGTCCGACGCATCCAGGAGAACGGCAACCAAACCACCTTCAGCTTCTACAGCGCGTACGGCACCGATACCCCGCTGCCGGCCGCATCCGCCCGCCGAGAGGCACTGCTGGCCGAGGCGCTGCGGGTCCAGCGCCTGTATCCGGAAACCGTCGCCAGTCACCCGTACTACATCCGGACGGCGATCACCGGTCAGTCCCACTGGGCGGAGTTCGGCTACGACGTCTGCGCCACGGTCAGCGAGCAGCATCCCGACCATGCCGAACGACTGGCCAACGGCCATGCCTCGCTCCCCGGCTTCGCCGCCTACCGGCCGGACCTGGAAACGGTGCAGTTCTGCTGCACCTCCGGAGACTGCGGCGGCTGCCGCGACAGCCAGGCGGTGCAGAGCTGGCTCCTGGTCAGCCTTCCCTACTTCCTCGACAGCCCCGCCCGCCTCCGCGAATGGGTCGAGCTCGCCGAGAGCTTCTACCGCCAGTACTACTGGTCGCCCTACCACCCGAGGAACACGTGAACACGTCGGCCACCGCATCCGCATCGCGGCTGAACGAGACGGACGTACTCGCCGCGATCACGGATCCCGTGATCAAACAGGATCCGTACCCCTTCCTTGCCCGGCTCCGGGAAGAGTCACCCGTCCACCGCAATCCCACCGGCGGGCTGTGGTTCGTCAGCCGGTACGCCGACGCCGTACGCGTCCTGCGCGATCCGCTGTTCCGACCGCCCGGCCGAGCCCAACTCGCCGAGCGGTACCCGCACTACCGCACGTCACGAGCGACGCGGGCCTTCCTGGACAGCATGGTGGTGGCCAACCCGCCTGAGCACACCCAGCTGCGCAAGACCGTAGGTCAGTACTTCACCCCCCGCAGGACACAGCAGTTCCAGGCCATCTGCGCACACCACTGCGACCGTCTCCTCGCACCGGTGACCGAGCGGCTGCGCGACGGCGAGACGGTCGATCTGCACCGCGACCTCGTCTTCCCCCTGAGCTGGAACGTCGTGTCCGACGTCCTGGGCGTTCCCGACGCCGAACGCTCCGCGCTCATCGCCGACGCCCTGCCCGCACTCGCCGCCGTCAACCCGGGCATCGGCGAACAGGAGCTGGAACGGGCCGACGCTGCGAGCGCTCGCATCGAGGACTACTTCGCCGGACTGCTGAGGAGCCGTGCGGACGGTCTGCACGAGGAGTCACGGGAGGATCTGGTCTCCTGCGTGGCAGGTCGACTGCCCGAGCGGGACGCCGTCACCATGCTGTGGGTGGTGTGGACGGCCGGTTACGAAAGCACCGTCGGCGGCATCGACACCGCCATCGTCGCCCTGCTCACCCACCCGGACCAGGCGCACCATCTGGACGGCACGCCTGCGGAGGCCGACGCATTCGTCACCGAGTGCCTGCGGCACGACCCGCCGATCTCGTCCACCGGTACTCCACGGATGCCCGCTGAACCGGTCGAACTGAGCGGCGTACTCGTGCCCCCCGAGGCCGATGTGCGGGTCCTCTTCGGCGCGGCCAACCGCGACCCGGAGATCTTCGCCGAGCCCGGCCGGTTCCTGCCGTGCCGGACGTCGGGCCGCCCTCTGCTCACCTTCGGCCAGGGCCCGCACTACTGTCTCGGTGCAGCACTGGCACGAACCGAGATGGCCACTGTCGTGACACAACTGCGCCACCGGCTTCCCGGCCTGACACTCGCCGCACCTCCCCGGCGTCGGTCCACCGGAGCACTACGCGGCTTCGAGAGCCTGCTCGTCAGCCTGTGACCTCCAGTGGGGTCGACATTCAAACGACCGGCAAGACGGAGAGAACCCAAGACGGAGAGAACCTCAGGGCGAGACGCCCGACTCCGGGCTCGGCGAACGGGCGCAGACGGCGTTGGATCACGCCGTTGGTCTCGGTGGCCGCCTTCTTGGCCAGGTCCGGAGGCGGCCCCGCCGCGCCCACCGCCACACCCGCGCGATCGCCTACTCGATGACCCGCGGCACCGTGTTGCGCCGCGGCAGCCAGGTCTCTTCTTCCTCGGCCAGGAAGTTACGGCGGCGGTCGTCGCGGGCCGCGCGGCCCGTACGGCGCTGTGCGCCCGCGCCGTTCATACCCGGGGCGCCCGGCAGCCCGCCGGTGGCGGACCGGGGCCCCGCGCTGCCGCCGCGGCTGCGGTGCAGCCCGGATCCACCCTGGGCCGGGGCCTGTGCCGCACCGCCGGACGGGGTGCCGGCCGTGCCGCCGGGAGTGCGCAACCCGCCGGGGCCACGGCCCGCCGTGGCTCCCTTGCCCGCGGTGCCCATGCCACCGCCACCCGCCATACCGGGCATGCCGGGGCGGCCGGCACCCGGACCCGAGCCCGTACGCCCTCCGGACGCACCGCCCGGCGCCCCCGGGACGGAACGCGCCCCGGCGCCCGGCGACGGGACCGCGCGCGGGCCCGATCCGCCGCTCGCCCTGCCGGAGGGCCCCAACCCGCCCGGCACGCCCGGTAGTCCGCCCGTGTAGCCGCCGCTGGCGGTACTGCCGCCGGGGGTGCCGGATCCCCCGCTGTGCCCGGAGTACCCGGGTCCGGAGAGGCCGCCGCCACCCGTCACCGAGGGGGCGTCCGTGCTGGGGAAGCTGTCGAGCCCGGTGCTGACCGGCGACGTGTGGTGCCCACCGCCTCCGGACCACCCGGAGCCGTGGGACGCGCCGGGCACGTCCGGCGGCGACCACCCCGGCCCATGCAGCTCGCCCGCTCCCCCGGACGGACCCCCCAAGGCCCCCGAGGGCGCCCCACCGGAGATCAGCCCGCTCGGCGACACGCCTCCGCCGGGCAGGCCGCCCTTGGGGATCGGCATGCCGCCCTTGGGGCCGCCGGACGGCCGTTGGCTCTCGGGCCGCGCGCCCTTGATGTCCTCGGGCGGCTTGAGGTTGCCGGTGTGCTTCTTGTACGACGTGGCCAGCTTCTCCATGGCCAACGCGGCCTCGAGCGCCTGCCGCTGGAACTTGGGCATCCACAGATCCCCAAGTGCCAGGTCACCGTCGTTATCCGGTTTCCACATGGAGAGGATGTCTTCCGTACTCATCTCACTGGCGAGGTCCTCCTGCACCTTCTTGTAGGCATCGCCAAGCCGTCGATAGCGGTCGTGGCCTATGAGTCGGGACTGCATCTCGAGAACGGGATCATCGAAAATGCCCTGCTGAATCGCCTGCTCGTACTCGATATACGGCGACCCCCACGCGGGCAGGCCCCAGTCGATCTTCTCCATTTCCCCCACGGCGTGCTGCAACGCGTCGGCGGCCTCCTTCATCGTGCCGGAGACGTTCTTCGCGAACGTCGCGCCGCGCCCGATGTCCTCGATGACCTTGTCGGCCTCTTCGGAGAACTTCTCGGCGGATTTGCCGTGCCAGGTCTCCCGCACCTTCTTCACGGCCTTGACCAGTCTCCCCCGGACACTGGCCCCGCCGTCGCCTTCCTCACCCACCAGTTGGTCGTGAACGTCCAGCCAGTTCTTCGCGACGCCGTAGACATGGTCCACTTTGGCGTCGCTGAGCATCCAGTGGAGACTCGACCCTGTCTGCGTGTTGAAATCCGTGTCGAAGGGCTTGAGACTTCTCTCCGAACCCGACATTCCCGCTCCCCGTTCCCGCTTCTTTTCCTGACCCTGTTTCCGTGCGCGTCCGCCGCTACCTCACGGAATTTTCGGCCTCGGCGTCGTCGTACGCCCCTTTGACCTTCTTGGTCTTCTGCCCGAAGTCATCGATCAGCTTCTCCAACGGACCGATGACATCGTGCTTGAGATGGTCGACCATCTTGTCGTGCGCGTCGTACAACTCCTGCTGCTCGGAAAAATTCACCCCCAGGGCTCCCGGAGCCAGATAGGTGTTGTTCTCCGCCGTACGTCTAGGACCGCCCATATCGCGCAGGATTTCGTTGAGTTCCCGTACGACCTGGTCCAAAGCGTCCAGATCGACTCGGTACTGCTCCTTGGCCATGACAGGCCCCCGTTCCGCTCCCGGTGAAAGTGCGACATCAGTACCTTCGCGCGGGCCGGACACCCTCAGATCCTCCCGGAGCACGAACCCCCTCCGCCGCACGGCGGAGGCCCCGCTTGGTTCGGACGCACTCCAAATACCTCCCCTCTCAAGGGACTCCTCCAGCCCGTTCTCCGACCGTCGGCGGATGTCCAGGTGTACGGCCGAACGCACCGTTGTCCCATGTGTACGGAGGAAGGTAGGGACAACGGCTGCGGTGCCGGCGGGCCTCGGGTTCACTCCCGCCCGCTGGGCTCCAATGTCTCCGTGCTGTACAGAACCGCACCCGCGGGTGAGTCGCCCCCGGCGATGTGTGTGCGGATCGACATGAGGTAGTCATGGCGGCTGACGCGTCCGTCGCCGTCGGCATCGAGTGCGTCGAAGGCCGCCTCGGCGTTGCCGGCCCGGTTGCCCAGTGCCGTGCGCAGCATGATGAACTCCGGCCGGTTCAGGGCGCCGTCCTCGTCGGTGTCGGCGAGGTCGAACAGTGCGCCGAGCGCGGGTGAGCAGATGTTGTCGAACGCCTCGACGCCGACCCACGCCAGATACTCGTCGAGGGTCATCTTGCCGTCGCCGTCCCCGTCCATCTCTGCCCAGGCCCGTTCACCGGCCGCGCGTGCGTGGACGACCATGGAGTCTTGCTCGCTGCGTCCCGTCGCCACTGTCACCCGGTCGATCCGCGTGAAGTAGTCATCCCTGGAGACAACCCCGTCTCCATCCGTGTCGAGCATGGCAAAGACGAGTCGCTTGGCGACGATTCCGTTCACTGAAAGCCCTTCTGTCAGGACCGCCCGGCGGTGCTGCCGTGCACTGGCTCGCCGGTCCTACCCAGTGCCCCGGTCCCTAAGGCCGCCGGGCGGGTGACCCCGCGCTCGCGGGGTGCAGGCCGGTTCCCTTGCCCACTCCCATGTAAGGCGGCGGTACCTGGCCCGAAGATCGCCGACAGCATCAGGGCATCAGAGCACCAGGACATCAACGCTGAGGACCAGGCTGCGCGGGTACTCCCGTTGCTTGGTGGCCCCGTTCCAGTAGGCGTTGGAGGGTGCGGTTGTCGGCTGCCGTCACGGAGATCAGGACGGCAGGGCCGGCCAGGGGGGTGAGGACGGCCTCGCCGTGGTCGGAGTCGGTGGAGAGCAGCTGGGCTGAGGGTTTGTGGTGGGTGAATTCCGGGGTGACGATGAGGAGTTGGCCGGTCATGCGGTAGTCCGCGAGGACGGCTGGGCCCGACCAGCCGGGGGCCCCGGGGCCGAGAAGGAGTTCCTGGTCGAGCAGGGGGTGTTCGGCCAGTCGGACGGTCAGGCGGGTGCGCAACCGTCCTGGGGGTTCGTTGGTGCGGCCGAGTACCTGTTCTTCTCGCAGGACCAACCGGGCCCTGGGCGCCAGTTCGGCGCGGGTGGTCGTCACCAGGTCGCTGTCCCTGACGGAGATCAGGGGATCCGGCCGATAGTGCAGTTCCGCGTCGTCCTCAACGCGGAGCAGCACGTCGTTGGTGGCGGTGCCGCCGGTGGGGCCGGGGAGGGCGAGGGTGGCGCTGATCGTGTCGAGGTGCAGTCGTGCGCCGGTGCGTACGTCGATGTGGAGGCTGAGCCGGTCGCCGCCGAGAGGTGCGCTCACGGCGGCGGTGAGGGCGACTCGGGCGTAGGTGCCGGGGGCGTGGAGCCGGCGGGGGATGAGGGCCCGTCGTCCGCGCAGCACGGGCAGGGCCGTGCCGCCGCGCGGGTCGGGGACGGCGACGATCCGCGCGGCGGAGGAAACCCCTGAGGCGGGTGCGGCAGGTGCGGCCGCGTGAGGTGGGTGCTCAGCGGGTGCGAGGGTCATGCGGCGTCCGTGGTCCAGTCGGCCAGGCGTGCGCGCACCCAGTCGGAGACGGGCTGGATGCCGGCTTGGGTGGTGAGGGTGGTGAAGGCTACGGGGAGTTCGCCGCGCTGTGCTGTGGCGTCGCGGGCCATGCCTTCCAGGTCCACGCCGACGTAGGGGGCCAGGTCGGTCTTGTTGACGACGAGGAGGTCGGCGGTGGTGACGCCGGGGCCGCCCTTGCGCGGAATGTCGTCCCCGCCTGCCACGTCGATCACGAAGATCTGGAAGTCGACCAGGCCCTTGGAGAAGGTGGCGGTCAGGTTGTCACCGCCGGACTCCACCAGTACCAGGTCCAGCGGCCCGCCCCCCGAGGAAGAAAACGCAGCCTCCAGGTCCTCCACCGCCTCCAGGTTGGCGGAGATGTCGTCGCGGATGGCGGTGTGCGGGCAGGCGCCGGTCTCCACCGCGCTGATCCTCTCGGGGGGCAGCACCGCCTCCCGCCGCAGGAATTCCGCGTCCTCACGGGTGTAGATGTCATTGGTGACCACCGCGATGGACAGCTCCTCGCGCAGTGCCCGGCACAGCGCCGCGACGGTGGCGGTCTTGCCGGTGCCCACCGGCCCGCCCAGGCCGATGCGCAGCGCCCGGCGGTTTCCGCTCCGCTGCGCTCCGCCTCGGCTCTCTTGCCGGCCCTTGGATGCCGAGCCGGGGCGCGTGGGGTCGGCGGCGCTGTGGGTGTGCCGCTCGGGAAAGGTCTGCGAGTGGTCGAGGTGCATGGGCGCTCCGGTGTTTCGTGGTCGATGCGGGCGGGTCAGGAGGCGAAGAGGCGTGTTCGTGGTCGATGCGGGCGGGTCAGGAGGCGAAGAGGCGTACCGGCCAGGCCGCGTGCTGCTCGGCGGTGATGTCCAGCAGCGGCGCGGACGCGGCGGGCAGCGCGTCGACTCCCTCCCGGGGGACACGTTCGGCGGCCTGCGCGGCCTGCGCGGCGACCAGGTCGAGATCGTCGGTCAGGCGCGCCAGGACGGCGGTGGCCTCGAAGGGGTCCAGGCTCAGCAGGCGTACGACGGCGGTGGCCGGGCCGCTGACGTTCTCGTACGCCACCGCGTAGGCGGCATCCAGCGGCGCCAACCCGGCCGAGCGGGCCGCCAGCCCCATCACGACGGGCTGGTGGGCGCCGCGCGGGCGGGCGGCGGCCAGCGCGTCCAGCTCGGCCGAGGGCCAGGTCGCGCGGGCGGCCCGCATCATCTGCCGCCCCAGCCTGCGGGCCACGAGCCGTAGGGCGGGGGCGGGGGTCCGTGCGTCGGCGGCCTCGTCCAGCAGGAGCGGGTCGCAGCCGGATGCCGCCGCGGCGGCCAGGCCCGCGCTGACCAGCCCCGCGGTGTGCAGCCGGCCCCGGCAGAACGCCTCCAGGGTGGGGGTGTCCTTGATACGGCCCGCGGCGACGGCCGGTTCGGCGCCGCCGGAGTGCGCATGCCCTCCGGCGGGGAACCGACCGTCGGCGAGTACCAGCAGTGCCGCGCGGCTCATCGCGATTCCCTGAAGTGACTGCAACGGCGGCAGAGGCGACGGTGTCGAGGGTGACTCATCGGCAAGTTCGCCGCAGTCCTCGGGACGGCGTTCACAGCAGCCATCAGACGATGAAGTACCGCTGGGCGAGCGGAAGAACCTTCAGTTCGCGCTCCGGGCAGAGGTGCTCCACGTCCTTGCCGTCAATGGTGACCTGGAACGTGTCGGCGTTGACGACGATGTCCGGCCTCGCGTCGTTCTCCTTCATGTCGTCCTTGGTGAGGTTCCGGGTGTCCTCGATCACGTGGAACGGCTTGGCCACACCGAGGTCCTGCACCAGGCCGCCGTTCCTCAGCGCGAAAGGCGTGACGAAGTTCAGCGAGAGCGATGCCGGCGCCCGGCCGACCGCGCCGTAGGCGGGGCGAGGCAGCACGGGCTGCGGGGTGGGGATGGAGGCGTTGGCGTCGCCCAGCTGCGCGTACGCGATCTGCCCGCCCTTGATGACCAGATGCGGCCTGACGCCGAAGAACTTCGGCTCCCACAGCACCAGGTCGGCGAGTTTGCCCGCTTCCACCGATCCGATGACGTTGCCGACGCCGTGGGTGATCGCCGGGTTGATGGTGTACTTGGCGACATAGCGGCGCACCCGGTGGTTGTCGGAGCGCCTGGAGTCGCCGTCCGCGGCGCCTCTGCGCTCCTTCATGACGTGTGCGAGCTGCCAGGTGCGCAGGATGGTCTCGCCCGCGCGCCCCATCGCCTGGGCGTCCGAGGATGTCATCGACATCGCGCCGAGGTCGTGCAGGATGTCTTCGGCGAGCATGGTGGTCGGCCGAATCCGCGAACCGGCGAAGGCCAGGTCCTCGTCGACCTTCGGGTTGAGGTGGTGGGCCACCATGAGCATGTCCAGATGCTCTTCCGCGGTGTTGTACGTGTACGGAATGCTCGGATTGGTGGAGGACGGCAGCACATTGCAGCAGCTGGCCACGGTGATGATGTCCGGTGCGTGCCCACCGCCCGCACCCTCGGCGTGGTACACGTGGATGCCCCGGCCATCGATGGCCGCAAGGGTGCTCCCCACGTAACCGGCCTCGTTCAAGGTGTCGGCGTGCAGGGCGAGTTGGGCTCCGCTCTCCTGGCACACCTCCAGCGCGGCATGGATCACGGCGGGGGTTGCCCCCCAGTCCTCGTGGATCTTGAACCCAAAGGCGCCGGCGCGCAGTTGGTCGCGCATCGACTCCTTGTTGACCGTACTTCCTTTGCCCGTCAGGCCGATGTTGACCGGGTAGGCATCCAACGCTTCGAACATCCGGGCCAGGTACCAGGCCCCTGGCGTGACAGTGGTGGCCTTGCTGCCCTCGCCGGGTCCGGCGCCGCCGCCGATGAGGGTGGTGACGCCGGACCCCAGCGCCTCGGGGATGACCTGCGGGTCGACGAAGTGCACATGCGTGTCCACGGCGCCCGCGGTGAGGATCTTGCCGTTGCCTGCGATGATCTCCGTCTCGGGCCCGACGACGAGGTCCGGGTGGATTCCGTCCATGATGTCGGGGTTGCCGGCCTTACCCAGTGCGACGATCCGGCCCTCGCGGATGCCGACATCGGCCTTGACGATGCCCCAGTGATCGACGATCACCACGCCGGTGATGACGGCGTCGGGCGCCCCGTCCTTACGGCTGAGCAGGGACTGCCCCATGGACTCGCGCAGCACCTTGCCGCCACCGAAGACCACTTCGTCGCCCGCCAGTCCCGGTCCTCCGGAGCGGTCTTCCTCGATGCGGATCCACAGATCGGTGTCGGCAAGCCGGATGCGGTCGCCGGTCGTCGGGCCGAACAGCTCGGCGTACTTCTCCCGGTCCAGCTCCAGCCTGTGTGGCGAATTCCCGGTCATCGCTCCGCCCCCGACTCCGTGCCGCCGTCCACGGCTTCCGCGTAACCGTCCACCGGTCCCGCGGTCTCGCCACGCAGTCCCGGCACCACCCTCTTGCCCGCGAGCGGTACTAATTCGATGCGACAGTCATTGGTCTCGAAGCGCTTCGCCGTTCCCGCCGCGATATGCAGCCGCAGCCCGCGCGCCACGCTCCGCGGCAGGGGCTGGTCTTCCTTCGAGAAGAACTTCAGGCTGTGATTGACCTCGGCGAAGTGGTAGTGGGAGCCGACCTGGACGGGCCGGTCCCCCTCGTTCTTCACGATCAGCTCCGTCACCGGCTTACCCTCATTGACGACGATGTCGGAGCTGTCGAACTCGATTTCCCCAGGAATCACGATCGCTCCCCTGCGGCCGTGCAGGCGGGCTCGGGATCAGGACCAGGACCAGGACCAGGACCAGGACCAGGACCAGGACCAGGACCAGGCATATCCTCCAAGCTACGAGACACCAACTCCCGTACGGAGCACAGCTTGCTCCCGTCAGGGAAGGTCGCCTCCACCTGGAGGTCGCGGACCATCTCGAAGACGCCCTCCATCAGTTCATCGGGCTCGAACAACCGGGCCGCTTCATCGGCCAGCTTCAACACCGGCTTCCCCCGGCGCGCCCCTTCCATGACGTACCGGCTGATCAGCGCGACCACTTCGGGGTAGTTGAGCTTTACGCGCTCGGGGTGGTTGAGCTTTACGAGCTCGCCCGAATCCTTCGAGCCCTTCCAGCGTTTCTCCGCGATGTCGGCAGCCACATAAATGAGCAGTTTCTCTTGCTCATGGGGGGTCAGATGCATCCACTCCGCCTTGTGGTTCGTCCGGCCCGCCATTGCTCAACAGCGGGTGCGCGAACGGTATTGAGAGCACACAGCCGCAGCACACCCCACCGCCACAGAAAGTGGACATACGCCCTACCGGGACCTCGTCGTCTGCTATACGGCAAGGCGCCGTGGCCGGTTGGACCGGGAGGGATTATCGAGACCGCCACCGGCAGGCGTCGACTGGGGCAGGGCCGACCATGGGCCGCACGTACCCAGCCCCCAGCCCCCTCCCTCGCAGCGAGATGTTCCCTATTTCACCTATGCCGCAATTCTCGACCCATGAGGATGGCCGGTTACCGCCCTCACCCCCGGACCAACCCACACACGAACGGGTGAATCCGCAGGCCGCGCGGCTGGTGCGAGCCGGGGCTGCCCCCTCAGTCGACGGTCGAGTCCACCCGGGAGGACGCCCGTACGGGACGACGCCCGTACGGGCCGCGGCGACGGCGGTCCGGGGGTACGGCGCCACATGACAGCAGGCCGGCGCACACGGACACGGCCCACATCGGAGGCGTACGCGGAAAGGCGAGAGAGGGTCATCCGCTCGTGTGGACGTCCCCTGCCGCAGCCAGCGGAGCCGAGTCGGGTGCATCGGGCGGGCCAGCTGTGTCCGGTCGGGTCCGTGCCCGTGTGTGGGCACGGGCGTGGTTCTGGACCCCGGAGAGGGTTTCGTGCGGCCCCAGCCCCGAAGGGTGACGGCGGACCGCCCTCACGTAGGCACCGATCAGGGTCAGGCAGCCGGCCAGGAAGATCAGCAGGACGATCCCCGCGCCGGTCGTCAGGCCGTAGGACACCACCTGGTAGCCCCTCTCGCCCGCCATCTCGATCAGCGCAGAGGTGTCGGCGGATGGGCTGGAGGAGCCGAGAAGGACCGGGCCGACGGTGAGTCCCGTGACCGCGGCGGGAAGGGCCGCTGCCCCGACGAGCCCCATGACCACCAGTGGGGGGCTGAGCACCGCGGCGCGCAGTGCGAGTGCGGCGAGGCTCGGGCGTCCGCCTTCCGCCGTGGCCAGCCGCAGCAGCAGCAGGTGCTTGCCCGGCGTCGCACCGGTCCGCCACGGGATGACGACGAACCACAGCGCGAAGACGACCGGCGGCACCCACAGCACCGACCCCGCCCCGGCCACGACGGATGCGATCCCGGCGACAACGCCGATCAGCAGCTCGACGCCTGTCACATCCACAAGCAGCGCGACCAAGCGCCGGCCGAGGGGCACCCTGCCGGCGGCCAACGCGCGGTCGTCCAGGGCGTCCAGGGCTGGTAGCACCCGTGCCAGAGGCCCGGCGGCGGCCCACCCCAATGCGGCGCCCGCCGTATTGGCGATGAGGTCGTCGACGGCGAAGAGGCGGTAGGGGCACTCGTAAAGGCCCCACAGCCCGCTGTACTGGGTCAGCTCGAAGAGCAGCGATGCCGCAAACCCGGCCGCAGTGGCCGCGGCGAGGCCGCGGCGGAAGTGAATCCGTACGAGCACCCCGAGCGGCAGTAGCAGGATCAGGTTGAACACGGTCTGCCAGAAGGCCGAGTTGTGCAGGATGAGCGCGTCGAGCGTGATGCGGTGGTGTGCCTCTTTCCAGATGTCGGAGAAGGCGACGCCCGGTGTGAGCTGGGGGTGGGCGAAGGTCGGATACGCCTTGCAGACGTCCACCGAGGGCCTCGGCAGGGGCACGATCGTCATGCAGAAGGCGGTCAGCGCGTAGTACACGCCGCCGTACAGCGACAGCACCCGCCAGCGGGTCATGACGCCGTGCCGCCGGTAGAGGACGATCGCCGTCGGCACGAACATCAGGAGGGCCAGCACAGGGAAGAGCAGCGCGGCCGTGCCGATCGGCAGCAGATATGCGTTCGTCATGCCGACCGCGCCACGATCGCCAGCCCTACGAGAGCGAGCGTGCGGCCGCGGCCGGCCGGCGAGGTGGGAGGCTCCTCACCGAACGAGGTGGGAGGCTCCTCACCGAACGCGGTCGCCGTCTCACGCGCCGCGGCGGACAGACAGCTCTTCATCAACGGGTGCGCGGGCTCGGTGGGGGTCTTCACAGCGGTCTCCGGCCAGTTAGCTAGGAAGGGGTCGACGGCGTCCCGGAAGTGCAGCCAGACGGCCTTGAACTCCTTCAGCCCGATACGCCCCGAGGGCGGCAGCTCGTAGGAGCGCCTCGGCGGACGATTCGACACCATTCTCGAATACACAGGTCAGCCCGGTCCTCACCCACAGGGACCGAACCCGGACCCGCCGGAAGTGCCATCCCCAGGCGCGACGTCATCCTCTGGACGGACACCCGCCCGCCCAGCGATCGACAGGGGCATGTCAGGGCAGCGGGGTGCCCCGTCCTCGAACACGGGACCCCCCGCCGGCAAGCCGACGGGGGTTTCTCACCTCTCACGCCGTATCACACGCGTCTCACCAACAGCATTTTCTCGAAGCGCTCCTGCCGGGCGATGAGTCTGAGCAGCGTGGACTTCCCGGATCGGTTGTCGCCGATGACACCGACCTCGCAGCGAGGCTGGAGGGGGTAGCGGGCGTCCTATGTATGGGATGTCTCCCCTGCGCGGGGGCAGGGCGTGACGGCGTCGTCGTGTGGTCAGGGGGCTGCCGGTGCTGCCCACTCGACGAACTGGACGATCACGCCGTTGGGGTCGGTGATCTGGAAGAGGCGTTCGCCCCAGGGCTCCTCGCGCAGCGGCATGGTGATTTCCACGCCCTCGGCCTGCAGGCGCTTCTCCTCGTCCTGGATGCCGGTGGTGGTGAAGGCGAGGATCAGGCCGGAGGCGCGCTGGTCGCGCTGGTCGGCCGGCAGGACCTGGGTGCCGCGGGCGAGCAGGACGATGTCGACCGCGGCGTCCTGGCGGGTCAGGGAGGCGAAGCCGTCGGCGGCGGCCTGTTCGGTGTAGCCGAGATGGGTCGTGAAGAACTGCTGGGAGGCGGCGACGTCGTCGACGGTGAGCGAGACGGTGGAGGCGGTGATCTGCACGGTGTTTCTCCTCAGCGGATTCCGGGAGGTGGGAGTTGTGGGTGCCGGTCGGGCGCGGGTCAGTAGCCGGAGCGGCGCGGCAGATTGCGGACCGGCGGGGGAACCCGTCGGGCGCGTGCGGGGGACGCCTGGACGGGCGGGCGCCGGTCGCCGCGGGGCGGGGCGGGGGTGCGGCCGTCGCGCTCGGCCAGGGCCGGGCCGATGTTGACGGCCGGAATGCAGAGGGAGGTGAGGTGGGGTTCGGGCATGGGCACTTCCGTTCTTCGCTCCGTGGCAAATTTACGACGGAAGTAAAGTTAGGCCAGATCCCCCAGGAGTGTCAACATAAAAATGCTACGAGTGCAAGATTTCCTCATGGCTGCTGAAGCCATGTCGTCCGCACCCCCTGCGACGAGTGACGCGCTCGGCGCTTGGCAGCAAGCGCGAACCACCGACCAGTCGTCGCCTCTCTCCCCGCGGATCCGCAGACGACGGAGCCAGTGCAGGTGAGCGAACCCCCGCTCCACAACCCAGCATTGGGTGCCCAGGCCGGAACCGTGGTCGATACCCCTACGGACGATCACCGGATTCACACCGAGCGCCCAGACCAGGCGGCGGTACTTGCCCCGATCGATGCAGGACTTCGTCCGGTCATGGCTCCCCGAGGGCGTAGGCAAGGTTCGCGAGCCTGGCCTGGCCCGGCCCGGCCGTACCAGTGGAAGCCGTAGTAGCCGCCGGCGGCTCGACGGCGTCGAAGGTGGGCTTGGCAACCCGGACGGCTCCGGAGCTGACGTTCATGATCCGACTCGGTGTCGCGGCGCGCAGCGACTCCGGCAGGAGCTCGGTCAGCAGGTACGGCGAGAGGTGGTTGACGACGAACGACGCCTCGATGCCGTCGACGGTCCGCTAACGAGTAGACGGTCCGCTGGGCGATGAGCGCACATCGCGCCTGCCTGTCCGCCGTTGCAGAGGTTCAGAAGGAAGACGGCGACGATTTCAGCCCTATAGCCTGGATCGAAAAGGGTGATGTCAAAGCTGGCCTCGTGCACATACTCTTCAGGCGCGCAGGTGAGTTCATCGAACGAGGCACGGCTGCCGAGGAAATTCCCGAACTCATCAAGCACGCCGTGACCGACGGGAAGATCATCGGGTATCGGGTATCGGGTATCAGGGCGCGGACAAGGAAAGGCCGATTCACGAAACGGTGTACCACGGAATAACTCGCTACGTAGCCATCGCCGTTGGGGACAACGGATTCATCGTGGGGGCGAATCGGGCATGAGTCACGACTACGACGAGCCTCGGCACCTTCTTGTTCAGGCCAGCGGCGGCAGATCGCCTCTGTACACGGCGGAGGCCGGGTTCCACGCCGAGGTCGAGCAATTCGCTCTCAGCGTACCGGTGGAAGAACCCGAGCTGAGCTTGCCGGACGACCTGGCCGACAGGCTGGTGTCGTGGTCTCAGGCACGGCCTGAGAACGGGTTTACGTCCCGCCCCCAGTTGCGTAAGCACGCACGGCAAGGCAGGGAAGCCGCCCAGCGGGTGGCAAAGCATCTCGGACCGCTATGGGTCGTTCGCTATAGAGACGAGGCGCACGATTCGGTGAAGTTCGTGTGCTGGGGATGCGACCGGCTCCACTGGACCATTGATACTCACGGCACACCACCGCACCCGGTCCACGTCATCGTGCAGGGCGAGTACCACTGGTATCCGCTCCGCGCTGAAGGATTCGAAGACTTCGCTCCGGATGACCCTGCTGCCGCTCTCCACCTCTCCGACATTCTCGTATCCGACCTCTACCAGTGGGCGAAGGACATCGACGAGGCCATGAATACGTGGCTGGAAGACCGTGACGACGCCAGGCAGCAAGCCACGTATGAACGGCTGGACCACGTCGGCGAGACGCTCGCCGAGCGGGTGGCACGCGAACTGGGTCCAGGAAGGAAGGTGACCTACCGAGGCGTCTGACCATGTCATGTCATGTCATTGCCATGCCCTTATCGAGGATTCTCGAAGAAGCCCATTCCGCCGGTGAGTTTGTGGTCGTCACACACCACGTGCTCTATCGAGAGCCGGTGGGAGCGGCACACCGCCGCTGGCTCCGGCTACTCGCCGGTGACGCCGTCGGCAAGCTCCCGGACGATGTCGAGTTGCCCGACGTGCCTCGCGTACTCCTGGAGCAAATGGAACAGGATCCAGATCAGCGTTGGCCGCTCCTCCTCGGGTGGGACCCGGCCTCCGAGCGTGGCCATCCGGTCCTCCAGCCGCGCGCCGGCGACGATCGTGCGGGACCGCTCGCACTGGGCGCGGAAGAACGCCGTCACATCCTCGACGGACTCACCCGCCTCGACACGCCATCTGCCCCCACGGGCTTCCATATCGCCCCACGGCTGTTCGACCTGCTGGCCGGCGAAGCCCCACTGCAGCCAGCGCAGCTCCACATAGGCCAGATGCTTCAACAGCTCCAGCGGCGCCCAACCGGACGGCAGCCGGCTACCCCGCAGCTCCTCGTCGGTCAGACCGTCCAGCTTGCGCAGCACGGCGTCACGGTAGAAATCCAGATAGCCCGCCAACAACTCGGCCGGGCAGGTGAGCGTGACCTCGGGCTCTGCCGGGGCGGCTTCAGCAGTCATGGCAAGTGATGTTAGGCGGGCCCCACAGGCACGCCACCCGCTACTCCACCCGCGAAGCGCCCCGCCCGTCCCGCCCGTCGATTCCCCGGTCCGGTCATCTGCCACCGACCTCACACCGACCTCACACCGGAATCAGCGGCCAAACCCCCGCCAGCCGCGTCACCAACCTCTCCGAAACCTCTCCGAACAGCACACCCGGGCCGGAGGCTGAAGCTTCGGCAGTCGCATTGATCGACTGGGAGAACGCGCTGCCTACAGGCGGGTTCCCGCGGTGACGGGCAGGCCACGCCCCACGTAACCTCTTCCCGTGCCAGCCTCCCGCCTGCATCGCGTCGCCGTCCTTGTGCTTGAGGGTGCGAAGCCGCTCGATGTCGGCATTCCCGCGCAGGTTTTCACGACCCGCGCGAGCATGCCGTACGAGGTGCGGGTGTGCGGGGCGACACCCGGTCTCGTGACCGGCGGCGATGGCCTCGCGTACCACACCGCCCACGGCCTCGACGCGCTTGCGTGGGCCGACATCGTCTTCGTCCCGGGCTACCGGTTCCCGGACCGCGACGACCCGCCGCAGGCCGTCGTGGACGCACTGATCGCCGCCCACGACCGGGGCGCGCGGCTCGCCGCCATCTCGACGGGCGCCTTCGCGCTCGCCGCCACGGGCCTGCTCGACGGCAGGCGCGCCACGACGCACTGGCACTACACGCGGGCACTCGTGGCCAGGCATCCGCTCGTCCAGGTCGACGAGAACGTGCTGTTCGTCGACGAGGGCAGCGTGCTCACCTCGGCCGGCGCCGCCTCCGGCATCGACCTGTGCCTGCACATCCTGCGCGGCGACCTCGGAGTGGCCGCGTCCAACCACGCGGCCCGGCGTCTGGTCGCCGCCCCCTATCGCAGCGGCGGCCAGGCCCAGTACGTGCCGCGCAGCGTCCCCGAGCCGCTCGGCGAACGCTTCGCCGCCACCCGCGAGTGGGCGCTGTACCAGCTCGGCGAGCCCCTCACCCTCGACATACTGGCGCGGCAGGCCGGGGTCTCGCCGCGCACGTTCTCCCGGCGCTTCGTCGAGGAGACCGGCTACACGCCGATGCAGTGGGTGATGCGCGCCCGTATCGACCTGGCCCGCGAACTGCTCGAACGCTCGCAGCGCAGCGTCGAACAGATCGCCGCCGACGTCGGGCTCGGCACCGGCGCGAATCTGCGGCTGCACTTCCAGCGCGTCCTCGGCACCACACCGAGCGAGTACCGGCGCACCTTCACCCGGGGCGAATAGCCCCGCCGCCTGGCACCGGGTGGCGGGATCGGTGGCGGGATCCTTTTGAACCGTGGCGATACCGCCACTGTCAGCGGCGCCGGCCGCGGACGAGCCTGGTGGCGAAGGGAAGGGACATCACTCATGACTCGCATCGCCATCAACGGATTCGGCCGCATCGGACGCAATGTGCTGCGCGCACTGCTGGAGCGCGACAGCACTCTTGAGGTCGTCGCCGTCAACGACCTCACGGAGCCCGCGACTCTCGCCCGACTGCTCGCCTACGACAGCACGGCCGGCCGGCTCGGGCGCCCGGTGACCGCCGACGGGGACGTCCTCGTCGTCGACGGCCGCCGGATCACGGTGCTGGCCGAGCGCGAACCGGCGCAGCTGCCGTGGGCCGAACTCGGCGTCGACATCGTCCTGGAGGCCACCGGCCGCTTCACCTCGGCCAAGGCCGCCCGCGCCCACCTGGACGCGGGCGCGAAGAAGGTACTCGTCAGCGCGCCGTCGGACGGCGCCGACGTCACGCTCGCCTTCGGGGTCAACACCGATGCCTACGACCCGGCCGTGCACACGATCGTCTCGAACGCCTCGTGCACCACCAACGCGCTCGCGCCGCTGGCCGCGGTCCTCGACGAACTCGCCGGTATCGAGCACGGGTTCATGACGACGGTGCACGCCTACACGCAGGAGCAGAACCTGCAGGACGGTCCGCACCGCGACGCCCGTCGCGCCCGGGCCGCCGGCGTCAACATCGTGCCGACCACGACCGGCGCCGCCAAGGCGATCGGCCTGGTGCTGCCGAACCTCGACGGCAAGCTGTCGGGCGACTCGATCCGCGTACCGGTGCCGGTGGGCTCGATCGTCGAACTCAACACGACCGTCGCCCGCGACGTGACGCGCGACGACGTGCTGGCGGCGTACCGCGCGGCAGCGGAGGGGCCGCTCGCCGGCATCCTCGAGTACTCGGAGGACCCGCTCGTGTCGTCCGACATCACGGGCAATCCCGCCTCGTCGATCTTTGACTCGGCCCTCACCCGCGTCGACGGCCGCCACGTCAAGGTGGTCGCGTGGTACGACAACGAGTGGGGCTTCTCGAACCGCGTGATCGACACACTCGAACTCCTCGCCACCCGCTGACCGGACGCCGGGGGCCCCGCCTGGCCGACGAAGGCGCAGGCCAGCGGGGCGCCGCCGAGATGCGCGAGCACCGGGCGGCCGGCCGCGCGGCGCCACCGCTCCGAAGGAACGGCGGGCACCGCGTCGGCCTGGTGAGAGTCGCGGCTATCTGGAGACGGCCTTGGCCCAGCCCTGGGCGATGTCGTCCTTGGCGTGGCCCAGCTGCGACTCGGTCGGGAACCTCGGCGTGCCGGAGACCTTCGGCAGCTTGGCGGCCGCGGTCTTGTCGAGCGTGCCCTTCTCCTCCATGGCGGCCATCAGGGCCGGGCGGGCGAAGCCCTTGAGCCAGAGGTTCTGGCCCTCGGCGCTGTAGAGGTACTCCTGCCACAGTCGGGCGGCCGCCGGGTGCGGGGCGTCCTTGTTGATGGCCTGCGAGTAGTACTGCGAGAACTTGCCGTCCTCCGGGACCGTGACCTGCCAGTCGAGTCCCTTGCTCTTGAACTCGTCGGTGTACCTCACGTTGAGGTAGTCCCAGTCGAGGACGATCGGCGTCTGGCCCTTCACGATGGTGGCCGAGGTGGACTGGACGGGCGTGAAGTTGCCGTTCCTCTTGAGCTTGGCGAAGAAGTCGAGGCCGGGCTGGATGTAGTCGAAGGAGCCGCCGCTGGCGAGGGCGGCCGCGTACACACTGCCGAAGGCCGAACCCGACTTGGTGGGGTTGCCGTTGAGCGCGACCTGCCCCTTGTACTCCGGCTTGAGCAGTTCCTTGAAGGTGGTCGGGCAGGTCTTCACGCGATTGGCATCGCAGCCGATGGATATGTAGCCGCCGTAGCCGTTGTACCAGCGGCTCATCGTGTCCTTCTGGCCGTCGGGGATGTCAATGAAATCGGCGACCATGTACTGCGCCAGCAGATCCTGCTGGGCGGCGCTGTACGCGAAGGAGCTGCCGAGGTCGAGGACGTCGGGCGCCCGGTCCTGGCCCTTGCGGGAGGTGACGGCGTTGATCTCGTCCTGGCTGGCGCCGTCCGGGTTCTCCACCTTGACCTTGATGCCGTACTTCTTCTCAAAGCCGTCGATCAGCGCGCCGTAATTGGCCCAGTCGCGAGGGAGCGCGATGGCGTTCAGCGTGCCTTCTTCTTTGGCTGCCTTGACGAGCGCGTCCATGCCCCCGAAGTCCTTGGCCGTGATCGCGGTGGCCGCGCTCTCTCCGTCGGCGTTGGTCGACGCGTCTTGGCCCGCGCCACAGGCGCTGAGGACGAGGGTGGCGGCGACGAGGCCGCCGGTAAGGACGACAGATCTCGGCAGGATCTCGGTCACGGTCTCTCCAGAGGGGTACACAACGGGGCACAGGGGACACACGAGATTCGCGTGGGAGGTGAGAACTTGTGCGAATAACTCGTCTGAACAAGTTGGCCATAGTAGGCACGCTGTCGATGTCTGGTCCGTAACATCTTCGAAACTCTTAGCTACCATTCCTGCACATCTGCAGCTCGCGCGGATGTGTCACGGCACGTCATCCACGTTGGTCGCTCTGTGCGCACAACGCGCCACCCTGCGTGAGCGGCGGGGCGTGGCGGCCATGGCACGAGGAGCACGAGGAGATCGCCGAGCCCGAACGCGGAAACCCCCGCCGGAGCCAGCCGACGGGGGTTCTTCGCCTCTCACCTGCTGCGTGGGGTGCAACGCAGGCGGATCTGCACGATCCATCCGTGCCCGCCCCCTTTGGGGCAAGTGCCGCGGAATGCCGGAGTCGAGATGGTCAGCCGATGGGGTTGACGTAGGTGGCCGGGTGGGTGGCGCCCTGCTGGTCGACGAGCGGGCCCCAGGGCCACTTCAGGGTCAGCGCGGTGGTCTCGTTCGGCGGGGTGACGGCCGCGAAGGCGGGCATCCAGGAGCCCTCCTCGTTCTCCTTGGCCATGCCGAGGTTGATCGTGAAGTCGGTGCTGTCCCCGGGCTTCAGGGTGATCGAGCCGTGCTTGGCCGACGAGCGTCGCAGCGACCAGCTCTGACCGCCGTTCTCGGACTTGAGGTCCACGCCCGGGAAGCCGCCGATCACGCAGGTGCGGCTTCCCTTGTTGGTCAGCACGACGCTGGTGGTCGTCGAGCCGCCCGCGTTCGGGTCCGGGGCCACATCCTCGCCCGTGGCGAACGCCGCCTTCAGGCCGGAGGTGTGGCAGCGCTGGACTCCCGAGCCCGCCCTCCCACCGTCGGCGGCGCGCGCGCTGCCCGACTGCTTGCCCGCAGCGCCCGCCTTGCCGTCGGCCTTGGCACCGGGGCTCGCCTGGGCACCGGAGCCCTGCGCTCCGGCGGAGGAGCCAGCGCCGCTGGGCTCGGCGGCGGCCGCGCCCGTCTCCGTGTCCGTGTGGGCCGCGGGCTTCGCGCCGCTGGCGTCCGAGCCGGAGCAGGCGGTCAGGGTAAGGCCGGCGGCTGCGGTCAGGGCCGCGGCGGCAACGCGCAGGGTGCGGCGACGAGCGATACGGACAGTGGTGCTGGAGCTCATTTCGGATCCCCCGGGGCAGTCGGTGTCGTTGTTTCCTCGGTACGTCACCCACTCTGGTCGGGGCCGCTATCGGAGGGATGCCGCTCCGCTAACGTCCGGCTAACACGGGTGTGAGTAGTGGAGGGACGCCAAGGAGAACCGGAGAACCCGAAGAACAGGCCTCAGCTGCCTAGTTGGGAAACACGGAGCTGCTTGCCGGAACCAGGGCATCCGACGTGGCGGGCGTGTTTGTCGTAGCGGGTGGCCAGGGCTTGGTTGTGCACCGGCGCCTACGTCATGGCGGCCGCCGGACTCCTCAACGGCCGTCCCGCTACCGCCCGCCACCACCCACTGGCGCGAAGCCGACCGGCTGCAGCGGATGTTCACCAGCACCCGGATCGCCCCGACGTCCTGTACGTCGACGACCGCGACGGTGACGGCGACGTCCTCACCTCCGCTGGAGTCGCCGCGGGCATCGACCTGTGCGACCTGTGCGACCTGTGTCTGCACATCGTCCGCCGCGACCACGGCAACCGCATCGCCAACGAGGTCGCCCGCTCCTGCGTTGTACCGCCGTGGCGCGACGGCGGCCAGGCCCAGTACATCCACGGGCGCCTCCCTGCGCCAACGCCTCCACGCCGCCATCGGCGTCAGCCCCCAGGCGTACCTCCGCACCTTGCGCCCCCAACAGGCGGCTGGCCGACCGGAGTTCGCCTGACCCAGCGATGCGCTTCCTGACGCCCCTGACGTTCAGCTCCGCAACCAGATCAGCAGCGCGGCTGGCTAGCTAGCTGGCTGCCATCACTCAGCCACCACGCCCATATCCAGCACACCGTCAACTCTGACGACGTCTTGACCCACCGCGGCCGAACCAGGCACGCGCGCCAGTAACACCGATAACACCGGTAACACTGTTTCCACTGCGCTACATTGTTACCCATGAGCACGCTCTATCAAGACGCGCTACGGGCCGGCCAGGACGCCGTGCGCACCACGATCCTCGATTGCGCCATCAACCTGCTGGTCACGGACGGGCCCGCCGCGTTGACCATGCGGCGGATCGCCACCGACATCGGTTCCTCGACCAAGGTCCTCTACACCATGTTCGGCGGCAAGGAAGGGCTGGTCGATGCGCTGTACCGAGAGGGCTTCGCGCGGCTGCGCCGGGTTCAGGAACAAGTACCGCGTACGGAAGACCCGTTGACGCACCTCACCCATCTCGGGGCGGCCTATCGGGAGCACGCGCTCGCCGAACCGGCCTACTACCGGGTCATGTTCGAGCAGACCGTACCGGGCTTCCGGCCGAGCGCGGAGGCCCTCGCCGTCGCCGAGACCGCCTTCGACACCTCGGCCGCCGCCGTGGCCGCCTGCATGGAGGCCGGGATCTTCCAGCCGGGCGATGCCCATGAGGTGTCAAAGATCTTCTGGGCGGCCTCGCACGGCGCGGTGAGTCTGGAGATCGCCGGACACTTCACGCCGGAGGACGGCGGTCGGCGCTATGACGCGCTGATGGCGGCCGTGGCACGGGCGTTCAGCACCCAGCACGAGTCGAAGAACGAAGGGCAAGGAACATGACCACCACACGTAACCGCTATCTGTCGGGGAACTTCGCCCCGGTCACCGAGGAAGTCACCGCCTACGACCTGCCCGTGACCGGGCGGATTCCGGCTCATCTCAACGGCCGCTATCTCCGCAACGGCCCCAACCCACTGGGCATCGAGGACGCCGCCGCGCACATCTGGACCCTCGGCGCGGGCATGGTCCACGGGGTGCGCATACGGGACGGGCGCGCCGAGTGGTACCGCAACCGCTGGGTCCGTTCCAGCTCGGTCGCCGACCACCTCGGCGAGCCCCGCCGCGGCACCCCGATCGACGAACAGTTGGACATCTCACCGAACGTGCAGGTCGTGGGCTTCGCGGGCAGCACCTTCGCACTCATCGAGGGCGGCATCCGCCCCTACGAACTCACCTACGAGCTGGAGACGGTGGGGCCCTGCGCCTTAGGGGCGACCCCGGAGGGGTACAGCGCCAACGCCCACTCCCTCTTCGACCCGCGCACCCGCGAACTGCACTCGCTCGCCTTCCGCTACGGCTCCGACAACGTCCAGCACATCGTGATGAACGACTCCGGCACGGTGCAGCGGACCACCACCATCCCGGTCCCCGGCAACCCGTATATGCACGACTTCGCGCTGACCGACCACTACGTGCTGCTCTTCGACTCACCCGTGGTGTTCAGCCCCGCGCATCTGGCCACCGGGGTGCCGTTCACCTGGGATGACCGCCGTGGGGCGCGCGTGGGGGTACTGCCGCGCGAGGGTGGCGAGGTGCGCTGGTTCGGGCTCACCCCGAGCATGGTGGGGCACACCCTGAACGCGTACGAGAGGCCGCACGAGGACCTGCGCGGGTCGGGCGCGGGCGGTTGTGACATCGTCGTCGACGTGATCCGGCATCCCGAAGGGTTCGACATCAGGGACGTCGGGTCCAGTCGGCCCACACTGGACCGGTGGACGATCGACCTGACGGCGGGGACGGTCCGGGAGGAACGCCTCGATGACCGGGTCCAGGAATTCCCCCGCCTCAACTCCCGCTATACGGGCCGCCCTTACCGGTACGGCTACGCCGCAGCGGTCGAGCTCTACGCCCCGCCCTCCGGCCCGGAAGACGACCGGCCGGACGAGGGGTTCAGCAATGCGCTGCTCAAACACGATCTGAGCCGGGGAACGACACAAGCCCATGAGTTCGGGCGGGACGCGGCCGTGGGCGAGGGGGTGTTCGTCGCGGCGGAGTCGCCGACGGCGGAGGATGACGGGTACGTCATGGCGTACGTCTTCAACCCGGAGCGGTCCGCATCCGACCTGGTCATCCTCCCCGCACAGGACTTCAGCGGCGAACCGGTCGCCCGGATCCACCTGCCGGTACGGGTGCCGTTGGGTCTGCACGGGAGCTGGGTTCCGGGGGATGACCGGTGAACGGGGACCGTCGACCGGCTGCCTGGCCTGGGCGTAGCGCTCGGGGACGAGGGTCGTAGCCGCCCGGGAGCCGCTTCCCAGCGCTGGGTTGTTCTGCTGACGGCCCCTGCGCCCGCCTGTCGCCTGCTAGTTCTTCTGCAGGGTACGGGTGACACCCGCGATGACGGCGGTCGTCAGCACCCAGCCTGCGGCGATGAGCAGGTAGGCCAGCCACGGCCGGTAGCCATAGCCGACGGTCACGTCGAGCAGGTGCCGCCCACACACGTGCGGCCAGAGGCAGCGTCCGGCGCCGGTGGCGCTGTTTGGCCAGGAGCACGCGGCGGGCGTCGTCGTGGCCGATCTGCCGGTACCAGCCCGCCAACTGCTCATACGGCTGCGTAGCGTAGCCGGGATTGCGCCGGATCCACGCCAGGCGACGGGCCACGTCATTCCTGCCGGGAGTTCCGTCTTCGCCTGCCGCATACGCCGTGTTCCCGAAGCGGAGGGAGCCGTAGGTGAATCCGTCCAGCAACACCCTTTGCGGCCAGCTCTGCTCGCGGTCCTGGCACCAGCGGCCCGTGCGGAGCGGAGGTCCACCGTTCCTTCGGGGGGCGCGGCGGGTGTGTAGTCGAATTCCCCTACCTGCATCGCCGCACAGTCGAGGGCGATGCCGGTGCCGTTCAGGTGAGCTCCTGCGAGAGTCAGCGGACCTTCTATCCGGGCCCTCCGCAGCCGCACTTCCCCTTGCGCGGTGAAGCCCTGGGAGCAGTTCCGGCGCTTGAGACCTTGGTGTCCGTGACGAGCACGTTGCCCGCTATATGAGCGCCGACGAGGACGAGAGTGTCGCCTTCAGCAGCGGACCGCCTCAGATCCAGGTCACCTCCAATTCGGGCCAGCTCGGCGTCGATCCCGGGCCCTGGTCCGCGGCATCCCACCCATCCGGTCCCGCCGCAGGCCACGCCGACACCGACACCGACACCGACACCGACACCGACCCTCCAAACTCCCTACGGGGGCGGCGGTTCTGCTTCCGTATGCCTGCCGGACCGAAGGGCGGCGAGGCCGAAGGCCAGTCCTCCGGCGATGAACCAGGGGTTCCAGAGGGCCAGCGTCCAGGCCCGCTGCCCCACGCTCACGGAGGCGTCCAGGTACGTCGTGTCGGTCAGCAGCAGCACCTCGATGCCGATGCCACGAGCCAGCAACAGGGCGCTGACGCCCCACCCCAGCCACCTTGCCAACAGAGCGGGAAGGCCCCGGAGCCTGGAGCGGGCAAGCAGCCATGCCAGCAGGGCGCCGAGGAGACAGAGCCCGCCCACACCCCACAAACCGGCTACGACGAACCACAGCGGGCGCTCGGTGGCCAGCGGACCGGCGGAGATGCTCAGCCCCACATCACCACCGACGGCCCAGTAGAAGTGCACCCCGGCGAACGCGGCCGCCCACCCGCATGCGATACGCCCCCACAGCGTGCACGGTTCTGCGACCGTTCCCTCCGCTGTGCGTCTCATCGCCGGTCCTCACGGGCATCGCACCTGGCAGCGCGCGGGCTGTCCGCTTCCTGCGGCACCACGATGAACGCGGTGCCCTGGGCCAGGTCGACGCTGGATCGAGGTGGCGCACCGTCGCTCTCGTCGTCCCGCCGCATCATCTCCACCCGCCGCTGCTCCAGCTCTACCGTCTTGTTTCCGTTCACGACCGCCGTGAATTCATCGAAGGCCGTGTTCGACAACGACCGCCCCGCGCGCCTGCGCAGCCACGGGATCAAGCCCAGCCCCGTGAACCATCGCCACGCGCTCTCCACCAGGGCGAACAAGGCCAGTAGACAGCCGAACGCCGGGAACGACATCAGCCAAATCGTCACAGACGGCCCCTCATCGGAGACCGCCGTCGTTGGACTCGTCTCGCTGTCTCGCTGTCTCGCTGATCGCCATGGGATCACTGTTCTGGATCCGCAGCGCGAGGGGATCGGCCCGGCGCATGATCCGCCTCCCCCATGCGGCGGAGGCGCCGGCATGGAGATCCACAGTGGTCGGGGCGGGCACCCGCGGGTGCACCGGGAGCTGGCAATCGCCATCCTGGTCAGCCCGCTTTCCGGCCGTCAGCTCCACAGCGGCAGATCGAACTCCGCCCAGACCGTCTTGCAGG
>NZ_JBSFYC010000064.1:0-47609 GCF_053595675.1 Streptomyces sp. NPDC002446
GTAGAGGGCCAGATAGAGCAGGGTGCTGAGCCCGCCGACCACACAGAAGCCGACGAGCTGACGTGCCAGCCCGCCCGGCACTCCGGACAGCTCGCCCGGGACCCGTTTCCGTTCCCGTTACTTGCCGACGTTGTTGTTGCAGCCCATGGACGAGCCCATCGTGGTGGTCTGCGCGCCCGGGTCGCCCTCGCCGCCGCCCAGGTTGCCGGCCAGGCCGTTCGCGACCCCGACCTCGCCGAGGACATCGACATTCGTGTCGTGCGACCGGCAGGAGCTGCCCTGCTTGATGTCGATCCTGCCGCCGCTGTCCTTGCCGCCGTCGGCGTAGGCGGTTCCGGCACCGAGGATGCCGACGGTGCCGAGGGCGGCGGCCACGACAGCAGCCTTGCGAAGCATGCGCATTTCTTCTCCGGTGGATTGAACGAATACGATCTGTTATGTACCAACTTCGTACAGTTATGGAGGCTAATAGCAAATAACCCGAAGTTGCGCAGCGACGCGCCGGGTCGCGTGCGGGCCGAACGGGGCCCCGGCGGGCCCGTGTCCGGCGCCTGCCTTCCGCCCTCGTGCGATCAGGTGAGCGCTTGGCGTGGATGTCGGAGCCCGCCCCGCGCGGGTGGAATGGTGCGCTGTGCACACAGCACGCCAACGACACGAAACGAAGCAGGAGCCGCTATGCGCCGTGCACTCGCCACCCTTGTGGGAGCCCTCGCTCTCGCCGGGGCCCTCTCCGTCCCCGCCCATGCCGACGGCCCCGTCGTGGGTGTCCCCGGCATCCTCGGCGAACCCGTGCGGGCCGCCTCCAACATCGGCGGGCTGCAGTTCGGCGGTCTGCCGCTGGGGCTGCTGGGGCCGCGCTGACCGGGGTCGGCCCGGTGGCCGTGCGGGGCGCGAAGCTCTTCGTCGCGCCCCGCACGGCCTTACCGGCCGCGAGCTGACCTGATGTGACACGGCGGTCATCGTCCGCGGGCGCGTACGACCGGAACTGTCATACTGGCGGCGGGAGTTGGGTGCCGACCGCCGCCGCCCCGGCGGCCGCCGCCGAGAAAAACATCTCCATAAAATCGAATTGGCGTCACTCGTCAGCCGAGTGAGCGTATGCACCAAGCTGAATGAGTGATCGAAATGCCGGATTCGTAGCCTTCCTCCTCCGGTCTCGTTGAGTGTTGTGCGGTCCGCGGCTGTGACCGCACTGTCAAGGAGGAGTCACGTGATCAAGAAGGTCATCGCCGCTTCGGCTGCTACCGGCGGCCTGCTGCTCGCCGGCGCGGGCACGACCGTCGCCGACTCGGGCGCCCACGGAACCGCCAAGGGTTCTCCCGGAATCCTGTCCGGCAACCTGCTTCAACTGCCCATCCACATCCCGGCCAACATCTGCGGCAACACGCTGGACATCGCCGGTCTGCTCAACCCCGCCTTCGGGAACCGCTGCGCCAACATCGACGGGCCGCTGAAGCACCACCACCACTCGTCGAAGAAGCAGCACATGCAGCAGGAGGGCAACCTCGACAAGCCGGCGCACCGCCACCACCGCTCGACGGTGTCCCAGGTCGCCGCGCCCACGACCGGGCGGCACCACGAGCACCAGCACCAGCAGCAGCACCAGCAGGCGACGTCCGTGCGCCCGCAGCTGGCGAAGACCGGTTCGGAGCGGGTCAGCCTGGCGGTTCCGGCCAGCGCCAGTGCCGGGCTGCTCCTCGGCGGCATCCTGCTCTACCGCCGGGGCCGTCGCGCCGCCGCCCGCGGCTGAACGTAGGCGGTGACAGCCGTCCGAGGCCGTCACTCCGTCATGCGTGAGTCTGGGGTCCGGTAGCCACCGGACCCCATATTCACGCGCTGAATTCCCCGCCCGGCAGCCCGATATCCCGACCGTGGCAAATGGGTGACCCCGCAGCAGTTCCCGTGACCGGGTCCGGGAAATTCCCGTTGCCCTTGGGAGAGCGGTCCAGCAGGGGGTGCGCAGGGTGTGAAGGCCCGGGGTTACCACTGTTAGTGCACGCAGAAAAGTAATAAGTAGTCAGATTTCCATGTACAGGCAATGAAGGGCCGAGGGTTCCATGCGCAAGCTCAAGAAGGCCGCGCTCGTCGTCGCGGCGGCCGGCGGTCTGACCTCGATCGGTGCCGGCATCAGCCTCGCCGACGCTCCGCTGGCATACAACGGTGCCGCGCCGCCCCCGGTCCCGCAGTCCGACACCCCCCAGGCCGCCACGTGGTCCGCCTCGCAGGCCACTTCGCACGCCTCCGGCTCGCACGGCGGGCAGCAGCAGGCCCCCCAGGCCGCCGAGCCGCAGCGTCCTGCGGAGGTCTCCCCGCAGGTCAACCCGCAGCTCAACCCGCAGCTCTCCCCGGTGGTCTCGCAGGTTCTGCCGCAGTCCGGCCCGCGGGAGCAGAACAACCTCTTCCGTCCGTACCAGGAGTGCAGCCCGCAGACGCTGCTCGACGCCGACCTGCCGATCGGTGTGCTCGCCGCGCCCCAGACGTCCGGCATCACCTGCACCCAGGCCAACACCCAGGCCAACGCCTTCGCCAGCGCACACTAAGGCCGTTGGGGCCGCCGCGCGCGATGCCGACCGCGGGTCCTTCGGGGGCGATCCCCCCGAAGGACCCGCTTTCGTTTGCGGTGCGGCCGAACAGGTGGTTCGCCACCGGTGCCGACGCCCGTTCCGGCAGGTCGCGAGGCCGAACTGCCCAGGAGGCGGGGGTACTTCCGAACTTTCAGTCGTACAATCCGGCGCGTCGATGCTCATATGCGGATATTTCCTATTAGCCTTCCGTAACTGTAAGAAGTCAATCTCTTACGGATCGCATCCGCTCAATCACCGGAGAAGAAATGCGCAAGCTTCAGAAGGCTGCCGTCGTGGTCGCCGCCCTCGGTAGCATCGGCCTCCTCAGCGCCGGCACCGCCTACGCCGACGGCGGCAAGGGCGGCAACAAGTTCGACATCAAGCAGGGCAGCTCCTGCCGCTCGCACGACCTGAACGTCGATGTCCTCGGCGAGGTCGGCATCCTCAACGGCCTGCTGGGCAACGCGCTCAACGGCGAGGGCCCCGCGGGTGCGCAGGAGACCAAGCTCGGCTCGTCCATGGGTTGCAACAACAGCGCTTTCTGATCACCGGGGAGTCGCGTCACGTAAGCAAGCGACGTGGGTCCCGGCGTCCGAGTCATCTACTCGGACGCCGGGACCCATTCGGCGTTTCGGGGCCCTTCTCGAAACGTGTACATGGAGCCCTCCATGAACTCCTTCTGACTATTCGCGCGCTGGCAAACGGGTGACGGCGCAGCCGTTCCCGTGACCGCGTCCGGGCAAATGCCGTTGCCCCTGGGAGAGAACAGCAAAGGGGCCTGCGGGCCGCCGCCGGAAATCGCTCCTGCCTGCGTACCGGGGTGGTCGGCGGTGACCACGTCGGAAGTGTTGTTTGACGCGCATCGGAGGAGAGCGATGGGAGCCGCCGTCGGTTTCGAGGAGCGTGGAAGGGCAGCGCACCGAGTGCCGTCGCGGGCCTGCGGGAGTTTCCCACCGCGGTCCGACAGGGGGTGCGCAGCGCGTGAAACCCCAGGATTGCCGCTGTTAGCGCACAAGCAATAAGTAGTCAGATTTCCATGTACAGGTAATGAAGGGCCGAGGGTTCCATGCGCAAGCTTCAGCAGGTCATGCTCGTCGTCGCAGCGGCCGGCGGTCTGTCTGCCATCGGCGCCGGCGTCAGCTACGCCGACGGTTCCTCCGGGTACGCGGGCGCCGCCCCGCCCCCTTACCCGCAGGCTGCTCCGGCTCCCGCTCCCGCTCCACAGCCGGCCGCCGCTCCGGCGTACGCCCCTCCGGCTCCCGCCCCCGCCCCGCAGCCGGCCTACGCTCCGCCGGCTCCCGCCCCCGCTCCGCAGCCGGCGTACGCTCCGCCGGCGCCCGCTCCGGCCCCGCAGCCGGCGTACGCGCCTCCGGCACCTGCCCCGGCCCCCGCCCCGCAGCCGGCCGCGCCCCCCGCTCCGGCCCCCGCCCCGCCGGCTCCCGCTCCCCAGCAGGCCGCCCCGGCCCCCGCCCCGCAGCCGGCCGCGCCCGCTGCGCCGCCGGCTCCCGCCCCCGCTCCGGAGCCGCCCGCCCCCCAGGCCGCCCCGCAGCACGAAGGCCACCACGCCACCGCATGGGCCTCGTCGCATGGTTCGTCGCAGGCTTCCGTCACGCACGCCGCGCCGCAGCAGCACGCCGCTCCGCAGGCGTCCGCCCCGGCTCCGGCCGCGCAGTCGACCCCGCAGATCGTCCCGCAGGTGGTCCCCCAGGCCGCTCCGCAGGTCACCCCGCAGGTCGCCCCGAAGGTCGACGTTCCGCAGGTCGTTCACCCGCAGTCCGTCCCGCACGCCGCCCCGCAGGTCAACCCCCAGGTCAACCCGCAGGTGAACCCGCTGATCAACCCGCTGATCTCCCCGGACGTCCCGCAGGTCTCCCCCTTCGGGCTCGGGCGGCTCGCGGCGTCTCCGCTGGGACAGGTCGACCTGCCCCGTATGTCCTGACCGCCTGACGGAGCCGGCGCGAGCCGCTCCGAAGCAGGCGTCCCGATCGGACTGTTCGCCGTCCCCGCGGCCCAGGGTGCCACCCGCGCCCCGCCGCGGGGCGCTCCGCCCGTTCCGGCCGGTCCATGCCGTCCGCGCGGTGCGGGGCATTCATGTGGGGCTCCCGTACCCGTAAGAACCGATCTGACGCAGACTCAGATCGCATCCGCTCAATCTCCGGAGAAGAAATGCGCAAGCTTCAGAAGGTTGCCGTCCTGAGCGCCGTCCTCGGCAGCGTCGGCGCCCTCAGCGCCGGTACCGCCTACGCCCACGGCGAGGCGGGTGCCCACGACGTCGACGTCAAGCAGGGTGCCTCGTGCAGGTCGCACGACATGAACATCGACGTCCTCGGCTCGGTCGGAGCGCTCAACGGCACGCTGGGCAACGCGCTCAACGGCGAGGGCAGCCCGGGTGCGCAGCCCACCAGCCTGGGCGCGAAGATGCGCTGCGTCAACGGCTCCTGAGCACCCGGTAGTCGCCCAGGGACCGGAAGGGGCCCCGGCGTCCGAGCCGCAAGGCCGGTGCCGGGGCCCCTTTGCGGCCTTCTGCCGCGCCCGTTGCGCACAGAGCGGACGGCCCCACCGGGATCAACCCGGTGGGGCCGTCCACCGTTCGCGAGGGTGTTCCGCGATCCGCCGAAGGACCGCCGCACAGCTTCCGGGGCTCAGGCCTCGATGTGCTCGCCGGGGGCGGGCGCCGTGTTGGAGCAGGTCACATTGGGTCCGACCCGTGAGTTCCCGGTGTTCAGCAGGCCTTGCGCGGGCCACGTCAGGGGCTGGGCCGTCAGGCAGTCCTGCGACTGCTTGAGGCTGTATCTGCCGTCCGCGCTGGTGTAGCCGGTGTTCTTCTGGACGCAGGAGAGGTTGCCCGTGATGTCACGGACGCAGTTGCCCAAGGGCCCTTCGGCGTAAGCCTGGTGGGCTCCGGCGAAGGTGAGGGCGAGGCCGCCCAGGAGCGCCGAGACAGCTGCGATCTTCTTCCTACTGAACATGTGCTGCGTTCCTTTGTGATTGTGCCCGGGCGCCAGACACCGCGAACGGCCCGCGCCCGGGCCGTGAAGGAGAGGGAGAAAGGGCCCCGGCGCCGGGCCGGTGGCTCGGACGCCGGGACCCGATTCCGTTACTTGCCGCCCTGCCCGCCGATGCTGTCGTTGCAGCCCATGGACGAGCCGATCGGGGTGGACTGGGCACCCGCCGGGCCCTCGCCGTTGAGCGCGTTGCCCAGTACGCCGTTGAGGATGCCGACCTCGCCGAGGACGTCGACGTTCAGGTCGTGCGAGCGGCAGGAGTTGCCCTGCTTGATGTTCCAGGCGTCGCCGCCGCCCTTGCCGCCGTGCCCGCCGTCGGCGAAGGCAGGGCCGGCGCCGAGGATGCCGATGCTGCCGAGAGCCGCGGCAACGACCGCAGCCTTGTGAAACTTGCGCATTTCTTCTCCGGAAAATTGAACGGATGCGATCAGTCGTTGATCGACTGCGTACAGTTACGGAAAGTTAATACGAAATGTCCCACAGTTGCGCAGCGACGCGCCGGGTGTTATGTGCGCCCGGGGCAGGGGTGGCTCGGTGGCTGCTCCGCGCCCGGGGTGGGGTGGGGGAGTTCGGTGGACGGGGGCGGTGCGGGCGTCTCGCGCGGAAATCACCCGTTCGGCCGCACCGACACGCGAGCCGTGCGGCCGCGCCGTATGGCCGAGGCGCGAAAACGGGCTCCCCGAGGAGTACCCCCGAAGAGCCCGTGACGGCTTCGCGTAGCGCTGCCCCCGGCGTGCTTAGCCGTGGAAGGCGTGGTTGTGCTGGTCGCAGGTGGTGCCGAAGGTCTGCGGGACGGCGAGGACGCCGATCGGGATGTTGTTGTCGAGCACGGTCTGCGGACTGCACTCCTGGTACGGGCGGAAGATGTCGTTCACCCGCGGCCCGTTGCTGCCGTGTGCGTGGGCGGTGCCGGCGGCGGCACCGAGGGCGGAGAGGCCGCCGGCTGCTGCTGCGGCGACGACCACGACCTGCTGAAGCTTGCGCATGGAACCTACGGCCCTTCGTTACCTGTGCATAGAGGCCTGATTGCCTACTGTGACCGTGCGCACACTAGCAGTAGTCGTCTCGGGCGTTCCACTCCACTCGGGCGTCATGTGTCGAATCATGACAAGCCTGTTGTAATCGCGCGGCGGGCAAGGGGCAGGCCCAGGCGGTGACTTCCGGCGCCGGCCGGTGGGCGGCGCGGCGGTCGTCACGGCCATGGGCCTGTTCCGCAAAGGGCGTTCGGGTCAGCCGGTGGCCAGCGGACGCTTGCCGCGAAGGTCCTCGGAGTCGTACGTACCGGGGGCGTCGGACAGCTTCAGGGCGAAGGCGGTGAAGACCTTCCTGCCGTCCACGGTCTTGGGGTCGAGGAGCGTGACGGTGGCCTTCAACGGCCGCTCGAGGCAGGTGTCCAGGCACCAGGTGCCGGTCACCTTGCCGGTGCCGACGGCCTTCTTGGCGCCCCACTGCTTCCAGGTGACCTTGCCGATCGAGGTGAACTCGGAGAGCACCAGGTTCGCGGGGCTGCGCTCGGCGCGGCCCCGGTCCGCGTTCTCCTCCCCGTAGTGGTTGATGACGTAGGGCGTGCCGACGGTGCGGGCGACGCTCGTGGCGGGCGATCCGCTGTGGGCGGGGGTCGCCGCCTGTGCCGCCTGGGCCCCGGCGAAGATGCCGAGGACGGCAACTCCGGCCAGGGCGGCCCCCATGGCCGTCTTCGTGCGCCGGTTCGACAGCAGGGTGCTGGTCATGGCTCTCATTCCGTTCGAGGTGGATCTGTCGGCGCGTCAGAAACTACGAGCGGTGCTTCTCGGTGATCTGTCGGGCGTGTAACAGCGTTCCATCGACTGCTGTTACGTGATCTACATATGGGGCCGGGAGGACGGCCGGCCGCCCGCGCTGCCGCACGGGTTCCCCGCCGTGTTCCCGGCGGGCGAAGCCGAGTCGTGGCGCCGCCCCGGTCGCCTCACTTGAGGCCGCTGAGCATCACGCCCCGGATGTAGTGCCGCTGCAGCAGCAGGAAGAGCAGCAGCACCGGCAGGATGCTCAGCACCAGCCCGGCCATCATGACGGGCACCATCCGGTCGGGGTCGAGATGGCTCTGCAGCATCTGGATCCCCACCGGCAGCGTCATCAGCCGCGGGTTGGCGGTGGAGATCAGCAGGGCCCAGATGTACTCGTTCCAGGCCCCTACGAACGTGAGCAGCACGAGGGTGACGGCCACCGGCTTGGTCTGCGGCAGGACGATGCGCCACCAGACGGTGAATTCGCCGGCGCCGTCGATGCGGGCCGCCTCCAGCAGTTCGTCCGGGATGGCGACCATGAACTGCCGCATCAGGAAGATGCCGAAGCCCGAGACGAGGAACGGCATGACCAGTGCGGCGAGGCTGACGGTGAGTCCGGCGCCGCCGCGGCCGAGCAGATCGTTGCCGCCGGCGCCCGGCCAGTGCACCAGGATCAGAAAGTGCGGGATGAAGAAGAGGAAGGGCGGAAACATCATCGTCGACAGGACCAGGCGGAAGATCAGATCACGGCCGGGGAAGCGCAGTTTGGCCAGCGCGTAACCGGCGAGCGCGGAGGTCAGAAGGGTGGAACCGGTGATCAGCGCGGTCGCGACGACGCTGTTGCGGAAGAGCAGCGGGAGATCCAACTGCACGATCGCGGAACGGTAGTTGCCGAGGTCGAAGGCCTCGGGGAGGAAACGGTAGGGCAGCTTTCCGTATTCGCCGGGCCCTTTGAACGACGTCAGCAGCATGTCGAGGAACGGCACCACGGTGAGGACCGCCCCGGCGGTCACCACGGCGTACGAGACCCAGGGGCGGCGGCGACGGCGGGGGTGCCGGCCGGCGGAGGTTCCGGATCCGTTCATCAGCCCTCGCCCTTCCGGCGGAACAGCCACAGCTGCAGCACCGCCACCACGGAGATGACCAGAAACAGCACGAAAGCGGCCGCGGCGGCGATTCCCCAGTCGCCGTACTTGAACGCCTGCAGATACATCTCCAGGGCCGCGACATTGGTCGCATCGCCCGGTCCGCCCTCGCCCGTCATCACATTGATCAGCGCGAACGACTGCAGCCCGGTGATGAACTGGGTGAGGCACACGAAGAGCAGGGACGGCCGCAGCAGCGGCAGGGTGATCCGCCGGAAGACGGTGCGCGGGCCGGCGCCGTCCAGCTCCGCGGCCTCGTAATAGACCTCCGGGATCGCTTTCAGACCCGCGGTGAGAATGAGGATCGCGGAGCCGACGGACGCCCAGGCCTGCACCACGACGATGGACGGCAGCGCCGTGCCGGGGTTCTGGAGAAAGCCGACGGAGTCCAGGCCGAGGCCGTTGAGCAGGCCGTTGACCAGCCCGCCCGGTTCGTACATGTACTTCCATACGTTGCCGACGGCGACCACCGTCGTCACGATCGGCAGGAAGTAGAGGGTGCGCCAGAAGCCCTGGAAGCGCAGCTGGTTGATGCAGTGGGCGAGGGTCAGCGCAGCGCAGAGCGCGATCGCCACGGTGCCGAGGGCGTACAGCAGCGTATTGGTGAGGACGGGCGTCAGAAAGGTCGATCCCCGGGCGAAGAGGTCGGTGAAGTTGGCCAGGCCGACCGGGTCGATCCCGTCCAGGTCGAAGCCGGCCCAGCGGGAGTGCGCGAGCAGCACGGCGAACAGCAGCGGCAGCGCGAGGAACACCGCGAAGAACAGCAGGGTCGGCGTCAGGAACAGAAAGGCGAGGACGGTCTGCCGACGGCGGGCCGCCCGGACGGGACCGCCGGCGGGGGAGAGCCGGTCCGAGGCCATGGCGCATCACCTCTCGATGGGGCTCAGTAGGGCCGGGAGAGTGCCCGGTCGATCTGCCGGGTGAGGGTGCGCAGCGCGGCATCGACCGAGGCGCGGCCCGTCCAGATCTCCTCGATGTTCTTGCGCAGCAGCGCGGTGGCCTGCTGGGCGCGCGGGACGTTCGGCTGCGGGACGGCGTGGCGCAGCGCGTCCAGGAAGGGGACGAGGTTCGGGTCGCCGCGATGACGGCCGCCGGGGCCGCCGCCGGAGCCGGCACCCAGCAGCGCCCGCATGTCGTCCGCGCGGCCGGTCATCGAACCGACCGCGACCTGGAGCGCGCTCATCCTGGACACCGCGACCGCCGGACCGGAGCGCCCGGCCGGCCGCGCGCCGGGCACCGGTACGGCGTTGAGCCAGTGCAGAAACTCCCAGGCCTCCCGCGGATGCCTGCTCTTCGTGTTCACGCCCAGCAGGAAGCCGGTCGCCAGGGTGCCGCGATCGCCCGGGGCGCGACCCGGCACCGGGGCCACCCCGACGTCGCGGTAGTCCGCGCCCATCGCCGTCCGCAGACTCGACGTCCACCAGCCCGCGTTGACCGTCATCGCCACCTGCCCGGACGGAAAGGCCCTGAAGACCGGGATGCCGGAGTCGGCGGCGCCGCGGTCGATCAGCCGGCGCTCCAGGCCGAGTACCTCCCGCCCGGCCGCCGAGCCGAGCGCGGTCCGCCGGCCGTCGGGCGTCAGGAACGCACCGCCGCCCGCGGCCAGCAGGGCGAGCGTCTGTCCCACGACGGTCGAATCGTCGGCCCGCGACAGCCCGAAGCCCTGCACCAGGGTGTTGCCGTGCCGGTCCCGCCGGGCGGTGCGGTACGCGGTGTCCTCCAGTTCCCGCCAGGTGCGCGGCGGCCCGGCGACACCGGCCGCCCGCAGCAGCCGCCGGTTGTAGTAGAGGGCGTAGGTCTGCACCTCCGTGGGATAGCCGTAGACCGTGCCGTCCACGGACGACGCGGCCACGGCCGCCGGGGAGAACTCCCGGCGGATCAGCCGCGCGGCCCGGGGCGGCGCCGGCCGCAGCACACCGGCCCGCACCAGCTGGCCGGTCCACAGGCCGGACGGGTGGAGGATGTCGGCGCCCTGGCCCGCGGCCTGCCGCACCATGTACGTCGTCAGCAGATCGGCGAACCTGACCGCGATGGCGCGTACCCGCACCTGCCGGTGGGTGGCGTTCCAGGCGTCGACCGCCGATTGCAGCGCCGATCTGAGGGGTTCGCTCCCGTAGTGCGTCAGGACGGTCAGCGTGACGGGGGCGCCCGAGCGGCCGGCCCCGTCGTCGTCCCCGTACGCCTCGCCGGCGGGTTCCGTGCACCCCGCGGCGGCCAGCAGGGCGGCCCCGGCGCCCGCGGCGCCCGCCGTGAACGTACGCCGCCTCACTGCGCCTCCCACCCCAGCACCTCGAACGTCCGGGTCGTGGCGAAACCGCTCGCCCGGTACAGCCGCCCCGCCGGGCTCGTTTCGCCCGTCCACAGGAACCACGCCCCGTGGACGCCGAGCGCCCGCATCCGCTCCAGCGTCCGGTGCAGCAGGACCTTGCCCAGCCCGGCGCCGCGCAGCTCCTCGCGTACGCCGAAGGGGCCGAACCGCTCGGGCGTGCCGTCGTACCCGCCGTGCATCGCCCAGCCCGCCAGCCGCCCGTCCGGTGCACGGGCGATGACGATGCGCTCCAGAGGGGCGCCGCCGGTCAGACACCGCCGGATCGCCCGTGCCCAGTCGGGGCTGAACTCCTCGGCGGCCAGGTGGACCAGGTCCACCAGATCGTCGTCGGACGGTGTGCCGAAGCGAAACCCCCGCGCGGCCAGGTCCTGCTCATGCCGCCGGACCGCATCCGGCATGCGGTAGCCGACCAGGCTGCGGTCCATCGCGGCGGCCTCGTAGCGGAGCCGGAAGCCGAGCCGGTCCAGCAGCCGGCCGGCCTCCGGGTACGCGGCCCGGTCCAGGCCGGGCAGCACATAGTTGGGCGTGTACGGGGCGAAGCCGACCCGGGTGCGGCCGTGGCCGCGCAGCCAGTCGAGGGCGTCGGTGAGCAGCCGGCGGCCGAGGCCCGCGCGGCGGTGCGGCGGCTCGACGAAGAAGAACAGCAGCCAGCCGTCCGCCGGCTCCAGATCGGTCCCGCTCAGCGGGGTGCGGCGGCGCACCGCGTAGGCGGCGCCCACGATCCGGCCGCCGGACTCGGCCACCCGCAGACCCTCGGGGTCGAAATTGGGGTCGAGCAGGATCAGCGTGCGGAAACGGTCGGCGCTGATCGGATCGTCCGGGGCGCTGCGGGACCAGGCCGCCAGCAGCGAGGGACCGTCCCCGGGGCGGAAGGCGCGGAGGACGGGGCGCGGACTGGGGGTGGCGGGCATCGGGACACTACTTACCGCACATCGGGCACCTTGGCGACGGTGCACGCCCGGATGGACCCCTCACGTGGCGGGCGCGCCGGGCGGCAGGCATGTTGATCAGACAGCCCGGCCGGCCCGTGGACGGGTGAGCGGGAGGCTGCCGGATGCTTCGGAGACCGTTGCGGATCCCCGCCGTCGGCATCGCCTATCTGGTGACGGCGGCGGTGTCCTCGTCCGCGATGGCGTCCGGGCCGGAGGAGTACGCGGACGTCGCGGTGACGCGGGCCGCGCGGGCCGGGCCCGGTACCGCTGCGGCGCAGGTGATCGCCCACCGCGGCGCCTCCCGTTACGCACCGGAGAACACGCTGGCCGCCGTGGACGCCGCGCACCGCCGCGGGTTCATATGGGTCGAGAACGATGTGCAGCGCACCAAGGACGGCCGGCTCATCGTCCTGCACGACACCACGCTGCGGCGGACGACCGACGCCGCGAAGGTGTTTCCGGGGCGGGCGCCGTGGCGGGTGGGGGACTTCACCGCCGCCGAGATCGCGCGGCTGGACGCCGGGAGCTGGTTCGGCAAGCGGTTCGCGGGGGAGCGGGTGCCGACGCTGGGCGACTTCCTACGCCGTCTGGACCACAACGGGCAGCACCTTTTGCTGGAGATCAAGGCCCCGCAGAAGTACCCCGGAATCGAGGCGCAGATCGTCCGGGAACTACGGGCGCGGGGCTGGCTGGATCGTGGCCATGTGCGCAGTCGGCTGGTGGTGCAGAGTTTCTCCGTGGCGAGCGTGAAGAGGGTGCATGAACTTGTGCCACAGGTGCGTACGGGAATTCTGGGGGCACCAGATGTGGACAAACTGGAGCGCTATGCGCGCTTTGCCGACCAGATCAACCCCCGTATGTCCGCGCTCAGTTCGCGCTGGCTCGCGGCGGTCCACCGGCTGCGCGGCCCGCACGGACGCCCGTTGGAGGTCTATGCGTGGGACGTGGCGAAGAACACGAACGCGCGATCGGTCCGGGCGCGGGGAATCGAAGGCATCATTGAATAGAGTTCGGGTGTTGGGAAACAGGGGGATTGCCCGGATGGGGCGGGGCCGGACGGTAACGGAGCGTGTGTTGCGACCCCGTGCTGCGTGAAGGAACTGTGGAGGGGCAACGCGCGGCCTGTGCCCGCGGCAGGCGGGGATTTACGGGATTCCCGCCGCGCAGCTAAGGTGCCTGAGATGTTCGACGCCGCCAACCTCCCCGTAAATGAACTAAGACGCAGGATTTGGCTTTTGGGTTCCGAAGTGCGCCCCGGTGCGGGCCAGCGTCCAGCCCCTCCCGTGGATTTCTGCCGGGAGGCTCCTTGAACAACGAATATCCGGGGTACGGCGAACGGCGGGTGCCGCTTCCCCCGCCGCGGCAGACGCCGTACGACGCGCCGGTCCGGGCGGCAGCCCCGGCGCCGGCGGGGACCGGCGGCGCGACGGCGACGACGCTGGCACCGACGACGCCCGCCCCCTCGCACGCCAGGCCCAGAAGCCACGCCAAGGGCCGGGGCAGGGGCCGGGCCAAGAAGCACACCACGGCCGGCGCCAAACCGCGCGACGCGTTCTTCGACAACGCCAAGTACCTGGCCATCGTGCTGGTGGCGATGGGGCACTCCTGGGAGCCGTTGCGCGACGGCAGCCGTACCGCGGCGGCGCTCTACATCACCGTCTATGCCTTCCATATGCCGGCGTTCATCATCATCTCCGGCTATTTCTCGCGCAGTTTCGATATGCGCAAGGACCGGCTGCAGCGGCTGATCACCGGAGTCGCGGTTCCGTACATCCTCTTCGAAGTCGCTTACACGCTCTTCAAGAGGTGGGCGGACGACGATCCGCATTACCCGATCAGCCTGACGGACCCCTGGTATCTGACGTGGTTCCTGGCCGCGCTCTTCATCTGGCGGCTGACCACCCCGCTGTGGAAGATCGTGCGCTGGCCGGTTCCGCTCGCGCTGGCCATCGCCGTACTCGCGTCCGTCTCACCGGACATCGGTGACGATCTGGACCTTCAGCGGACGCTGCAGTTCCTCCCCTTCTTCGTGATCGGGCTGGCGCTGCGGCCGGAGCACTTCAAGCTCGTACGCCGCAAGAAGGCGCGGATCGCGGCCGTACCGGTCTTCGCCGGCGCCCTGGTCTTCGCGTACTGGGCGGCGCCGCGGATGAACGCCGCGTGGTTCTACCACCGTGACGCCGCGCAGGAACTCGCCGCCCCCTGGTGGAGCGGCGCGGTGATGACGCTGGCGATGTTCGGCTGTTCGCTGGTGCTGGTGGCCTGCTTCTTCGCCTGGATCCCGGGCCGCACGATGTGGTGCACGGCGCTGGGCGCGGGCACCCTCTACGGCTACCTGCTGCACGGGTTCCTCGCCAAGGGCTCGCGCTTTTGGAACTGGTACGACCACCCGTGGGTGCACACGCCGTGGGGTGCGGTGCTGCTCACGCTGTTCGCGGGCGCAGTCGTCACGCTGCTGTGCACCCCGCCCGTGCAGCGGGTCTTCCGCTTCGCGATGGAGCCCAAGATGACCTGGGCGTTCAAGAAGGATCCGGTGGGGATGGCGCGCGGCCGGAACTGAGCGGCGACAGCGCGGATACGGGCACCGGGGCGCCGGTCCCGCCGGGAGACCGGCGGGACCGGCGCCCTTGGTCTGTCCGGGCTTCCGGCGCCGGGGCCCGTGGCCGCAACGGACGCGGCGACGACGGGACCACGGCTCGCCGCCGGGGCTCGCCACCGCGGCTCAGCTCCGCCATCGCGGCTCAGCTCCGCCGCCGCGGCCCAACTCCCGCTACCGGCGCCTCCGCTCCGGCTAGCGCACCACCGTTCCCGCTAGCGCACGACCGCGATGCCCTCGATCTCGACCAGCGCGGTCTCGTCCCACAGGCGGGTGGCGCCGATCACGGCCATCGCCGGGAAGTCGCTGCCAACCAGACGCTTCCACACCCGGCCGAGCTCCCTGGCGTGCTGCCGGTAGTCGGCGACATCGACCGCGAAGACAGTGAGCTTGGCGAGGTCGGACGGGCCGGCCCCGGCGGCCGCCGCGACGTCCAGCAGATTCGCCAGCGCGCGCTCGAACTGCTCGACGATGCCGTCCCCGACGATCCGGCCCGATCCGTCGAGGGCGGTCTGCCCGGCGAGGAAGACCAGCGTGCCCGGGGCGGCGCGCACGGCATGGCTGAACCCGGTCGGCGGCGCGAGGTGGGAGGGGTTGATGCGCTCCAGCTCGCCGTTTCTCGCCATGTCAGCGCTCATCCGCGTCTGCTCCCCTCGGTTGCCGGCTCATCGCGCGCACCTCCGCTGCCCACTCGTAGCGCACACCTGGGGAGGGAAGCGCGTCCGGCTCCTCCTGGGGAAGCCGCTCAACGCTGTTTCCTTCCCGCCTCGCTGTTTCTTTCCCGCCTCGCATCGCCTCTCCGCGGCCCTCGGCCCCTGCCCCCGGCAGCTCCCCCGGCCATCGGGCCCTGCCCGGGGAGTTTAGGCCCGCCCGGCCCCGCCCGGCCCCGTCCGGCCCCGCCCGGCCCCGTCCGGTGGATCACGAGGGAGTCATCGCGCTCCGGGCCGCGGCGGCGGGACCGGAGTGTTCGCCGCCAGCGGGTCCCGGCCGTCGAGCGTGCCTTGGGCTCCGTACGGGCGGCAGCGCAGGAAGGCCGCTTCGTGGTGGAACGGCTTGGCCTGATGCTCCCTGACCGCCTCTTTGTGCTCGGGCCGGGCGGAGCCGTAGGCGTAGCGGCGCATGGCCGACAGGCTCTGCCATACCGAGAACGTGCCGACGAAGCGAGGGGGCCGGGCCAGGGCGACGGAGGCCATCAGCGAGGGATCGGCCGCGGCCCGCCCGGCGGCCCGGGAGTTGGCGCGCAGGAACGGCAGCGCGCGGCGCAGCCTCAGCTGCCCGAGGGTGAGCACGGCGACCGGCCCGTCCTCCTCGTCCATCGCGGCGCCGGGCTCGGCCTCGACCGGCATCGGACGCCATGAGCCGGATATCCGCACCGGCTGCAGCCGCACATGCCAGCCGCCCGCCAGCCGCCGCGCGAGCGGGCTCTCGGCGAGGAAGCGGTCGAGCGCGGTGTCGTCCTCCCACGACGCGAGCAGCGCGGCCCGGCCGGGGCGCAGCTTGGGCGGACCGGCGGCGATGTCGCCGGTGAGCAGGGTCCGGGCATGGCGGAGGCCGGGGATCTCCCCCGACCGTGGGCGCTCGCGCAGGACGCCGCGTGCGGAGCGGACGCCCAGGTCGGCGAAGTGGACGGAAACGATCACGACGGCCCCCGTATCCCAGCCCATGGGCATGGGGCTGCTGGGTTACTGATGCGTATACCAAGCGGTACACGACCTAGTATCCTTCATCACACCGACAATTGCGAGCCGAATTCACCAGCCGGAACACGCCAGTTCGCGAGGGACCGCATGAGCGAGATCGACCGGAGCCGCGCCGCGCGCGCCGAGACCAGAACACGTATCGAGGACACCGCTGCCCGGCTGTTCGCCGAGCGCGGCTTCGCGGGCACGACCATCGGGGAGATCGCCGCCGGAGCCGGTCTGAGCAAGCCGATGCTCTACCGCCACTTCGACTCCAAGCAGGAGCTGCACCTCGCCCTCCTGGAGCGGCACCGCGACGAGCTGGCCGCCGCCCCGGTCCATGAACTCCTCCACGGCGAGGGCGATGTGGAGACCCGGATGACGGCGATGTACGACGCCTGGTTCGGGTATGTGCAGAGCCACCCGTACACCTGGCGCATGATGTTCCGCGACACCACCGGGGACGCCGAGGTGCAGGCCTTCCACCAGGAGCTCCAGCGCCGGCAGCGCGAGACGGACATCGCGCTGCTCCGCGAGTTCGCCCCGGGCATCCCGGAGGCCGAACTGGAGCCGCTCGGCGAGGCGATCCGCAGCTCGCTCTACGGCCTCGCCCTGTGGTGGCTGGAGCGTCCCGACCGCCCCCGGGAACCGCTGGTCGCGGCGATGGTACGGATCACCCGTGGCCTGATCGCCACGTCCCAGAGCCCGGGCGGCTCGCACCCCGGCCGGTGAACCACCGGGTCATGGCTCACTTCGCCGCCGCGTAGCACTCCACCACCGCGGTGGTGAACGGAAAGCGGACCGGCGTGCGGCCGAAGGCGATCCGCCCCGCCGTCGCGGCCGCCGCGGTGATCGCCTCGGACACCGCCGCCGCCTCCCGCTCGGGACAGTGCACGATCACCTCGTCGTGCTGGAAGAAGACCAGCTCGGCGCGGAGCCCGCCCTCCCACAGCGAGCGGCGCAGCGCGGCCAGCATCAGCAGCGCCCAGTCCGCGGCGCTGCCCTGGACGACGAAGTTGCGGGTGAACCGCCCGCGGGCGCGAGCCGCCGCGGAGCCGCCGCCGTACCCCGCCGGCTGCTCGTCCTCCTGGGGCAGGCCTGCCTCGTCGGGCGGCGCCATGGACGCCGGCGGGCAGGTGCGGCCCATCCACGTGCGCACCAGGCGGCCCTCCTCACCCGCACGGGCCGCGTCGTCCACATACGCCACCGCTGCCGGATAGCGGCGGCGCAGATCGGCCATGTGCTTGAGGGCGTCGCCCGACGTCTGGCCGTAAATGGCTCCCAGCAGGCCCAGCTTGGCCTGTTCGCGGTCGCCGCCGAACGCGCGGGCCGCCAGATCCGCGTAGAGGTCCCGGCCGCTGCCGGCCACCTCCATCAGGCCGCGGTCGCGGGAGACAGCGGCCAGCACCCGAGGCTCCATCTGGTCGGCGTCGGCGACCACCAGGCGCCAGCCCGGGTCGGCGAGCACCGCCCGCCGGATCACCCTGGGGATCTGCAGCGCGCCACCGCCGTTGGCGGTCCAGCGCCCGGAGACCGTGCCCCCGGGCAGGTACTCGGGGTGGAAGCGGCCATCGTGGACCCACTGCTGGAGCCACGACCACCCGTGAGCGGTGTACAGGCGGTAGAGCTTCTTGTACTCCAGCAGCGGCGCCACCGCCGGATGGTCGATCTGCTGGAGCTCCCACTTGCGGGTCGAGGTCAGGGAGATCCCGGCGCCGGCGAAGGCCTTGACGATCTCCTGCGGCAGATCGGGGCGCACCCGTGTGCTCTTCCCGAAGGCCCGGGAGACCTCGTCCGCCAGCTCCGCCATCCGCCGGGTCTCCAGCCCGCCCGGATAGCGCTCGCCCAGCAGCTCGTCGAGCAGCTCGCGGTGCACATCCGCCCGCCAGGGCAGCCCGGCCCGGCCCATCTCCGCGGCGACCAGCATGCCCGCGGACTCGGAGGCCAGCAGCAGCCGCATCCGCTCCGGATGCCCGGTCTTCTCCGTACGCGCCACCTGGCCGGCGTAGACCTCCAGCAGCGCCGCCAGCTCGTCCGTGCCGGGCGGCAGCGGCACCGGGCCCGGCTCGAAGAGCGAGGGCTGGGTCTCGGCCGTGCGCACGGGAGCGTCCTGCGGGACGGGCAGGCCGCGCAGCCGCGCCCAGGCGGCGGCCAGCGAACGCGGCTGGCCCGACTGGCCCTCCTCATGGCCGATCAGCAGCGCCTCGGCGGCCTCCACGTCATAGCACCGCTCGACCCGCACCCCCGAGGCCAGCAGCCGCCGGTAGATCTCCGCGGTGGACCGCCACACCCACCGCTCGACCTCGGGCCGCGAGCGCACGGCCTCGGCGAGCGAGCTCTCCCGCACCACCGGCCCGGCGGCCCGGCCGTCTGGGGCGAGCGGGCAGAGACGAGCACCCCCGTCGCCCGTCTCCGCCACCGCCCATCTCATGCCAGCGAGTCTTGCACCCCCCTCTGACAATCGCCCTGACCAGCGGATACGGCACGATCCCCGGCCCTCGCGCGCTATTCGCCCCGCACCACGAGCCCGCGTTCGCGCCCCGTGCAGCGGGCGAGGTGGGCGGCCTCCGCCTCCAGACCGGCCCGCGGTACCTCGCCGTGCTCCGCGAACAGCGTGACCGCCACGGCGTCCTCGGTGAGCTCCCACACCCCGGCCACCCGGCCCTCGTGGACCACCACCGGGGAGATCCAGCCGCCGGTCCGGCTCACCGCCTTGCGCCGGCCGGGCGCGATCAGACGGGTGTCGGCGGTTCCGGGGCCGAGGACGTACTGATCGAAGCCGGGCAGCAGCCGGACCTCGCGCGACGGCTTCGTCCGGGCCAGCGCCCCGGCGTCCTCGCTCAGCACGAAGGCCCCGCCCGCGCCGTCGACCGTCACCTCCGTCAGCCGGTCGCCCAGCGCCTCGAACCAGCCGCGGAGCACGGCCTTGGGGGTCGCGCCGCGCAGCAGCCAGGCGTCGAAGGCCGCGGGCGTGGCGGGGCCGTGCGCCCGCAGATACGCGGAGATCACCGTGGGCGCGGCCGCCTCCGGGTCCGGCAGTCCGCCCCACCCGGGCACCCATGACCGCGGCGAGGTGAAGGTCACGTTCTGCCCCCGGGGCGGCCCCTGGCACAGCCGCCCCGTCCAGGCCAGCGGCTTGAGGACCGTGCTCCACCCGGAGGCCAGCTGTTCGCCCAGCCAGTCCAGGCCGGCCCGTATGAGCACCTCCCCGGTCAGCTCCTGCCGGGTGAGCAGCCGCCCGTCGAGGATCTCGTCGACCGCCTCGCCCAGCGCCGCCATCTGCCGCGCGCTCACGCCGAACGCCCGTGTCCAGGAAGGCTTTTCCCAGGTCCGCGCGGCACCCAGCAGCGCCAGATACGCCGCCGCCGACCCTGCGGGCAGCAGATGCAGGGTGCCGCGCATCGCCCAGGTCCGCAGCAGAGAACGGGCGGCGAGCGCCTGCGGCATGGCATCGGCGCGCGGGCTCTTCTGCCGTACGGCGAGCGCCAGTTCGGCGGCGGAGGGGACCTGTGCCTGCACGCCGGCCAGCCGCGCGACCAGCTCCTCGACCGGGGCGGCCGTCCGCGGCGTCAGGCTCTGCTGCCGCATCCGCCAGGCAAGCACCTGCTCATGTGTCACCTTCATGCAGCCATTGCACACCACACCACTGACAACCGGCCGTGCGCGGCGGCCGGTTGGGCAGCTGCGGATCCCGTCCGGCCGCCCGAAAGGCAAACCGGGAAGATGCCCCGCGCGTATGCAGTGATATGTGTTTATGGTTTCGCGGCATCCGGGTGAATCGGCGAAACCGCACCCTCAGAAGCGAGTTGATCCAGTGCGCTCCCATTCGGGCACCCCGCTTCGAGAAGGGTAAAAAGTGATCAAGAAGGTCCTGGCCACGACTGCCGTCGCCGCGTCCGTCGTCGGAATTTCGGCGACGGCGGCTCCCCAGGCAATGGCGGTCGGCAAGCACGGCGGTGGTACCGCGACGGTCAACGGCAACGGCGCCAAGTCCGCTTTCGGCAACTCCACCACCCGGGGCAGGATGAGCCCGCAGCTGGAGCTCGTGCAGGGGTCGCTGAACAGCCTCTGTGCGGCGCTGGTCGGCGAGAAGGTCAATGTCGGTTCGGTGTTCGGGGCTTTCCCGACCACGGTCCAGGACATCAATGTCCTGTCCAACCCGCAGACGCAGCAGTGCGTGCGGAACTCGACGCAGGCCAAGGGTGACGAGGCGGTGTCGCACATCCTGAACGACATCCCGATCCTGTCCGGCAACGGAGCGCGCCGCCACAAGCACTGAGGCCGAAGACCGCCGGGCCCGGACCGCCTGCTCTCCCTTCTGAGCGGTCCGGGAACGGCGGTGAGCGGGTGGCGAACCGGTGGGAACGGAATTTCCCGGTCCTCCTCCCGGTGGGAATTGCTATTCGGCGGCTACCTCGTCTGTTCGAAATCCGGTGTTTTTTCCGCGTCGTATGCGCGGCGGCAATCTCCCGAAACGATATTGCATCCTTCGGGCGATTCCTCCGAAACTCCCCGGTGAGAGTTTCGTCCACGAGGAGAAATTGTTACCAATGTCAGCAGCGGCGTTACGGGCGAGCAGAGCAGCGCCCGTGCGACACGATGGTCGTGTTCGATACGGAACCGCTGCAGAAAGGGCTGAAAGTGAAGTACGGAAAGGTTGCGGCAGCCACTGCCGGCATGCTCATGGCAGTGGGTGCGGCTGCGCCGGCGTTCGCTGACGCGGGTGCGGTGGGCAAGGCCAAGCACTCTCCCGGCGTCATCTCCGGAAACGTCGTACAGATTCCGATCAACATCCCGATCAACCTGTGCGGTAACACCGCTCAATTCATCGGGGCGCTGAACCCGGCGTTCGGCAACAAGTGCGCCAACCTCAGCCACCACAAGTAATAGGTGCGCTGACCTCAGCCGCTGGCCCGAAGGAATTCGAGCCGCGTCCGTGATCCGGTCCCGGTGTGCGATTCACTGCACACCGGGACCGGATCATTTTCCGGCCCATCCGGACAAACGCCTGGGCCTCACCTTTCGGGTGGAGTTGCCGTGAAGCCAGAACTTCGGAGTTTCTCCGCGCGGCAGTACTCGTTAGTGAAGCGGAAAGCGGTGATCCGAGCGGCGAAATGTTGCTCACGCGGCGCTGGTGCCGTGGTCCCGTCAAGCACCGCCCGAGAAGGGACAGTTGAAAGTGAAGTACGCGAAGTCTGCGGTGGTTGTCGCCGGTTCCGTCGTTGCGCTGGGCGCCGCCGCGCCCGCCATTGCCGCCCAGCACGGAGCTCCGGCCGGCATTCAGCCCGGACCGAAGATGAGCCTCAACGGCGGGCTGAACGACGCGCTGCGGAGCAAGGAGCTCAGCGGCCACCAGGCGCGGCCGCTGATCAAGAAGATCAAGGCCACCGGTGAGAAGGTCAAGTCGGCCAACGCGAACAAGCTGCTCGGCGGTGTTGCGGCGGCGGCGAAGGGTGCCCCGCTGCTCGGCGGCCTTCCGATCAGGTAACCCGCCGTTTCTGTGGGCCGCTCCAGGCGCATTCGGCACGGAAGCCGAATGCGCGCCGGGCGGCCCCGACCGCGTGTATTTCCGTCCGGCGGCCCGCCGCATCCGGGTACTGCCCGCTCGGTGCATCCGGTCCACCGCCGGACCGATCGGAAAAGCGGATCACGGCGCCAGGGCGTTCGAGTGAATGAGCACAACCAAATTCGCTCTTGTGAGTTGGGCAGATTGTCTGGCTCAAGGGCATCTCGAAACACAAAGGATCAACAATGATCAAGAAGGCTCTGGCGACCGCGGCCGCGGCTGCGTCCATTGTCGGTGTTGCCGCAGCTTCCGCCTCCCCGGCGATGGCCACGGGCAAGCACCACCACGGTGGTAAGCACCATGGCGGTAAGCACCACGGGACCACTTCCGTCAACGGAAACGGGACGACGCAGTTCTACGGGAACTCGACCACCAAGGGCTACATGAGCCCGCAGATCGGTCTGATCCAGGGCTCGCTGAACAAGCCCTGCGTCGCTCTGCCGTACAAGGCGAACTTCGGCTCGCTGTTCGGGGCCTTCCCGGTCACGGTCCAGGACATCAACGTGCTGGCCAACCCGCAGTCCCAGCAGTGCGCCGAGAACTCCACCCAGGCCAAGGGCGACGAGGCGCTGTCGCACATCCTCAACGACATCCCGCTCTTCTCCGGCAACGGTGGCGGCAAGAAGCACCACTGACCGGCCGATGAATACCGGGCCGCCCGGCCCTCCTTCCTCCGGGCGGCCCGGATTTTTCTGCTCCGCGACGCCGGGGCATTGTCATGCCGGCCGGAGATCGAGTGCGATCTGTTCGGGTGATGTAGGAGAACCCCGGGCTGCAGGCCGGGTTGTTCCGATAGGGCTCCTGTGCCGGGAGTTCCGTCTCCTGAAGGGGTTGCGTGATGAAGAAGATTCTTGCCGGCGTGGCTGTTGCGGCATCACTGATCGGTATTTCCGCTGCGGCCGCTCCGCAAGCAATGGCGAGCGATGGGCACAAGGGCACCAGGACGGTCAACGGGAACGGGGGGAAGTCGGTCTACGGCAACTCCACCACTCGCGGAAAGCTCAGCACCCAGCTCGGGCTCGTGCAGGGTTCCCTGAACGACCTCTGCTTCGCCCTGATCGGCGAGAAGGTCAATGTCGGTTCGGTGTTCGGGGCTTTCCCGGTCACGGTCCAGGACATCAATGTCCTGTCCAACCCGCAGACGCAGCAGTGCGTGCGGAACTCGACGCAGGCCAAGGGCGATGAGGCGGTGTCGCACATCCTGAACGACATCCCGATCGCGTCCGGCAACGGAGCCCACAAGCGCAGGCACTGAAGCCCGGCGGCCCCGGCCGTACCACCGCTTGCGTCTCCGGGCGGCCGGCGCCGCGTATGCGCTGCCGGCCGCCCGGCCGTGTGAGCACCACGGTGGCCCGCGGCGGCGGCCCGTACGCAATGACTGCAGACGAGGAATGAGAGATGCGACAGAGCCTGAAGGTGTGCGTGCTCGTTGCGGCGGCGTCGGGTGCGCTCGGCGCGAGCGGCGCCGCCGCGTACGTCGACGCCGGCGCCACGGGACTGACCGCGCACTCCGCCGGGGTGCTGTCCGGGAACAGCATCTATGCGAGTGTGCACAACCCGGCCCATGCGTGTGGCGACACGCTGGACGGGGCGGGGGCGCTCCGCCCGGCCAGGGGCGCCTGGTGCGGCAAGGACGACGCCCCCGCGCCGGCCGCCCAGCGGCCTCCGATGGCACCACGGCACCCGGTGGCCCACCGAAGGGTCGCGGAGCCCGCCCGGCACCGGGCCCCGGAACCCGCCCGGCACCGTGCCCCGGCGCCGGCCAGGCCCGCCCCCGAGCGCGCCCCGCAGGATCACCGGGTGGGTGCGGTGGCCAGGGCCGGGGCGTCCGCGGGCTCCGCGCTGCTGGCGTCCGCCGGCGCGGAAGAGCTGGTCACTATGGCCGGTCTCGGTGGAGGGCTGCTGCTGGGCGGGGCGCTGCTGCTGCGCAGGGGCCGTTCACGGCGCAGGTGAACGGGGTAGGGGTATCGCGCGCGCCAGGCCGTCCGCCCCCGTGCTCGCGGCGGCTCGGCGGCCGGCCGAGCGGATCCGGCGGGCCGCTCGGCCTGGGCCACCCGGTCGAGCCGGCCGTCGGCATCGCCGGACGGTTCGACCGCGGGCCGTCGTACCGCTGGCGACGGGCGGCGCTGCGGCTGGATGCCGCCCTGCGGGCCGTACGACGGATCGTGCGGATCAACGCGTGAAGGCCTGGTCCGGCACGGGAAGGATCGTTCTTTCGCTCATTGGGTGGGAACCGCCTCCCGGAGGGTTTGAAGCGTGCGGAAGCGGGAGCGCGGCGGGGTCGTGCCGGTCGTCGCGGCCTCTGGCAAAATTACGATGAAAGCCGCAAAAGTGATGAGTCGATGAGGTGGGGTCATGCTCATTGCGCTGGCGCAGACGGATTGTGTGCTGGGTGAGGTGGCGGAGAACCTCGTGATCGCCCGCGAGCAGGTCGAGCAGGCCGCGGCCCAGGGCGCCGACCTCGTCGTCTTTCCCGAACTGAGCCTGCACGGCTACCACTTGGGCGCGCTCAGGCGCGACGAGTCCATCGAGGCGAGCGATCCGCGACTGCTGGAGCTGAGCACGCTGGGCCCCGATGTGCTGGTCGGGTTCCATGAGCACACCAGCCTGCGCGCGTACAACACTGCCGCGCACTACACGGCCGGGGAGCTGCTGCACGCCCACCGCAAGCTGTACCTCCCCAACTACCTGGCCTGGGAGGAGCGCAAGCACGTCAGCCCGGGGCAGTCGCTGCGCTCGTACGAGCTGAAGCGGTCCAGGACCGGGGGCCGGGGCGCGACGCTGGTGTGCAACGACGCCTGGCAGCCGGTGCTGCCCTGGCTGGCGGTGCAGGACGGCGCGGAGGTGCTGTTCGTGCCGACCAACAGCGCGGCGAGCCTGGATCCGGAGGCGATGGACACCGGCCTGTACTGGGACACCCTGCTGTCGTATACGGCGCGGATGCTGCAGTGCTGGGTGGTCTTCGTCAACCGGGTCGGCAATGAGCACGGCGCGACGTTCTGGGGCGGTTCGCGGGTGGTGGATCCGCGGGGAGCGGTGGTGGCGCAGGCGCCGAAGTGGGAGGCCTCGCTGGTCACCGTCGAGATCGATCTCGCCGAGGCACGGCGGCAGCGGCGTGCGGTGCCGCTGGTCGCCGAGGCCCGGCTGGGGCTGATCGACCGCGAGGTGCGGCGGTTGATCGACGAGGGCGGCGACAGCTGACCGGCGGGCGGCCCCGGCGTCAGCGGCCGGCCGACTCCGGGCGGGGCGCCTCGGCGGGCCGGTCGTCCTTGAGGGCCTTGGCCTCGGACTTGAGGATGCGCATCGAGCGGCCGAGGCCGCGCGCCATGTCGGGCAGCTTCTTCGAGCCGAAGAGCAGGACGAGGACGGCGATGATCAGTATCAGGTGCCAGGGCTCGAAGGCGTTGCGGAGCATGGGCGCGCTCGCTCTCGTAGGGGGCCGGCGGACGTTCTGTCCAGTATTACCCCAACGGTCCGGCCGCCCGGCCCAGGGGTCGCCGCCGGCCACGGACCGCCGTCCAGGGATAGGTAGGAGTTTCCCTACGTTTGATGCATAGGGAAACTCCTACCTATGTTGGAGGGGTGAACGTCACTCCCGTACGCCACGACGGCCCGGCAGCCCCGTCCGCCCCCGGAGCGGGCCCGGACCGGGTCTTCGCCGCGCTCGCCAACGGCACCCGGCGCGAGGTGCTGCGGCTGCTGCGCGAGGACGGGCCGCAGCCCGTCCGGGCGCTGGCCGGGCACTTCGCGATGCGCCGTGCCAGTCTGTCCGAGCATCTGCGGGTGCTGCGGGAGGCCGGGCTGGTGAGCGAGGAGCGGGCCGGCCGGCAGCGGATCTACCGGCTGGAGGCCGCGGCGCTCGGCGAGGTGCGGGAGTGGCTGGACCCCTATGAGCGGTTCCGGTGCGCCCAGCCCGCGGGCCAGGGGGAACGCCCCGACCGGACCTCCGCCTGACCCCTGGAACCCGAAGGGTGCGGCGCACGTCTCTTCCTCGTCCTTGAGGGCTTCGGCTCCGGCGGCCCGTACCAGAGGGCGCGGCGCATCATGGGCGGCGGGCGACGGGCGATTGTCCGGCGGCGATGGGGGAAGGCGCTCGACGAGCTGTGACCGCCTCGGCACCGGGTGTCGTGCACGTGCATCTGCGCATGCATTCGCATGTGAACGCAGCTATGATCCCGGGCAGTTGACACCGTTTATCACCGGGAGATCCCTGTGCCCCACGCATACAACGGCATGGCCGCAACGGATCTTTGCGATGTGTCATGGCAGAAGAGCCAGCACAGCAACTCCCAGGGCTCCTGCGTGGAGTTCGCCAAGCTGCCCGGGGGTGAGATCGCGGTGCGCAACTCCCGGTTCCCGGACGGACCCGCGCTCATCTACACCCCGGCCGAGGTCCGGGCGATGCTGCTCGGTGTCAAGGACGGCGAGTTCGACCACCTCGTACGGGACTGAGCCGGCGCCGGGGCGCGGGCCGCCGCATACGGCGACCGGGCGCCCCGTCGGTGACGGTGCGCCCGGTGTGCGGATCGGCCGTGGAGTGCCGGCGTCCCCTACGGAAGCCGGAAGAGCGCCCATACGATCTTGCCGTGGCTCAGACCGGTCAGCGGGTGCCAGCCCCAGCCGTCGCTGAAGGACTCGACGAGGTAGAGCCCGCGCCCCGATTCGGCGGCGGAGTCGGCCTCACCGGCGACCGGTGAACCCTCGCTCGGGTCCCGTACCGCGCATATCAGCCGCTGCGACCAGCGCATCAGATGGAGCCGGGCGGCGGGCGTGGCGTCCCCGTGCTCCGGGGCGGCGAGGACCGCATGGCGCAGCGCGTTGGTGACGAGTTCGGAGACGACCAGGCCGACCGAGTCGAAGAGTCCGTCGAGCTCCCAGCCCTGCAGGGTGTCGCGGGTGAACTGCCGCGCGTGGCGCACCGATTCGTAGCGCGGCGGGAGCGGGCAGGACGCGGATCCGGAGACGGCCAGGGGGTCGACGGGAGGAAAGCCCTGCCATAACGGCTCGAGCATGGTCAAAACCTTGGTCCCCATGCGAGGCACTCCTGGCGTTCGCGGACGTCATGACCCTGGCCGGTCAGCCGGATCTGGCGGATCTTTCACGAGCGTGCATGCGTGCGACGCCTATGGTTCCCAATGTGCGAGACAGATGCAAGGGCAGATGCACGTGCACGCGCCGCGATTGCGGCAGCGCGCACCGGTTTGCTCGGAATTCTTACCGTCGGTTCTTGTGGAGGGCCTGCGCGGGCTGCACATATCAGTAACCAGATGAGCACTCAACGAAGCCTGGACATGGCAGACTGCGGCCCACTGTTGGACGGGTGGGGGTCACAGGAGGGTCTGAGAGGTGTCCGCAAGTGAGTCGAGCGGGTCGGTGGTGCGGCGGATCCTGCTCGGGTCGCAGCTCCGTCGCCTGCGTGAATCCCGTGGGATAACCCGCGAGGCGGCCGGCTACTCGATCCGTGCGTCCGAATCGAAGATCAGCCGCATGGAGTTGGGCAGGGTGAGCTTCAAGGCACGCGACGTAGAGGACCTGCTCACGCTGTACGGAGTCGGTGACGCGCAGGAGCGCGAGGCGCTGCTGTCCCTTGCGCGCGAGGCCAATGTCGCGGGCTGGTGGCACAGTTACACCGATGTGCTTCCCGGATGGTTCCAGACGTATGTGGGCCTGGAAGGGGCCACTTCCCTGATCCGGGTCTACGAAGTCCAGTTCGTGCACGGGCTGTTGCAGACCGAGAGCTATGCGCAGGCCGTCGTCAGGCGCGGTATGCCCGATGCCGGGCCCGCCGAGATAGAGCGCCGGGTCGCGCTGCGCATGGAGCGCCAGAAGCTGCTCGTCGCCGAGCGGCAGGCGCAGTTCCACTGTGTGCTGGACGAGGCGGCGCTGCGCCGCCCGTACGGCGATCGCGAGGTCATGCGCGAGCAGTTGAAGCATCTGATCGAGGTGTCCGAGCGGCCCAATGTCCGCCTTCAGGTGATGCCCTTCAGCCTGGGCGGGCACTCGGGGGAGAGCGGCGCCTTCACCATGCTGGGGTTCCAGGAGGCGGGGCTGCCGGACATCGTCTATCTGGAGCAGCTGACAAGCGCCCTGTATGTGGACAAGCCCGAGGAAGTGGCGCAGTACGGGCGGGTGATGGACCGCCTGCAGGCCGAGGGGCCCGGTCCGGAGGAGACCAGAGATCTCTTGCGTGGTCTACTCCAACTCATGTGACACGTCAGTAGGATGGCGCACCATCAGGAGTCAGCACCCCCCAACTAGGCGCCTCGTGTGCCCTGTTCTCCAGATCGGGATGGCATGTCCTACTTCGACGAGTTGGCGTATCAGTTCATCGGCGGTGAGTGGCGCTCCGGGAGCGGCTCGTGGGACATCGTCGATTTCAATCCCTATAACGGCGAGAAGCTGGCCTCCATACCGGTCGCCACGATCGAGGAGATCGACCAGGCCTACCGCGCCGCCGAGCGCGCGCAGCGGGAGTGGGGGGCGGTCAATCCGTACACCCGCCGGCTGGTCTTCGAGCGCGTGCTGCGGATCATCGACGACCGTGAGGCGGAGCTGGCCGAGGCGATCACCGCCGAGGTCGGCGGCACGGTCGCGAAGGCGGGCTTCGAGCTGCATCTGGCCAGGGAGTTCCTGCGCGAGGCGATCCAGCTGGCGCTGCGTGCCGAGGGCCGGATCCTGCCCTCGCCCATCGACGGCAAGGAGAACCGCCTCTACCGGCTGCCGGTCGGTGTCGTCGGTGTCATCAGCCCGTTCAACTTCCCGTTCCTGCTGTCGATCAAGTCGGTCGCGCCGGCCATCGCGCTGGGCAACGCCGTCGTCCTCAAACCGCATCAGAACACCCCGGTCTGCGGCGGCGGGCTGGTCGCCCGGATCTTCGAGGAGGCCGGGCTGCCGGCCGGGGTGCTCAATGTCGTCGTCACCGACATCGCCGAGATCGGTGACGCGCTGATCGACCACCCGGTGCCCAAGAGCATCTCCTTCACCGGCTCGGAGAAGGTCGGCCGGCATGTCGCCACGGTCGCCGCCGCGCACTTCAAGCACTCGGTGCTGGAACTGGGCGGCAACAGCGCGCTGGTCGTCCTCGACGACGCCGATGTCGACTACGCGGTCGACGCCGCCGTCTACAGCCGCTTCGTGCACCAGGGGCAGGTCTGCATGGCCGCCAACCGTGTGCTGGTGGACCGCGCCGTGGAGCGGGAGTTCACCGAGAAGTTCGTCGCCAAGGTCGCTTCGCTCAAGGTGGGCGACCCCACCGATCCGCGGACCCACATCGGCCCGCTGATCAACGAGGGCCAGGCCGAGGCGGTCGCCGCGCTGGTGGACCGCGCCGTCGCCGAGGGCGCCTCACCGCTCCTGCGGGGCGAGACCCGCGGCACCCTCGTCGCACCGACCGTGCTGGCCGGGCTGCCGGAGGACTCCCCGCTGCTCACGCAGGAGATCTTCGGTCCGGTCGCGCTGCTGGTCCCCTTCGACGGCGACGAGGAGGCCGTACGGATCACCAACGCGACGCCGTACGGGCTCAGCGGGGCCGTGCACACCGGCGACATCGAGCGCGGCGTGCGCTTCGCCAAGCGCATCGACACCGGGATGTTCCACGTCAACGACGCCACCGTGCACGACGAGCCGATCGTGCCCTTCGGCGGCGAGAAGAGCTCCGGGGTGGGGCGGCTGAACGGCGATGCGATGGTCGAGGCCTTCACCACCACCAAGTGGATCTCCATCCAGCACGGGCGCTCGCAGTTCCCGTTCTGACCCGGTGCCTGTTCTGGGCGCGGATGCGACCCGCCGCCCATCGAGGACAGAAGCTGACCTAGATGGGCCGTAGCTTGAGGGACGTCGAAAGGGCGGCGGCGAAGCGCCGGACGCCCGGGGATGTCACGAAAGGCGGACCCCATGCCCACTCACGTTCCTGCCGAGGCACACGGTGACGAGACCGGCGCGCTGCTGTCCTTCCTGGAGGCCCAGCGCGGCGGGCTGCGACGGGCGGTCCTCGGGCTGACCGACGAGCAGGCGGCGAAGCGGCCGAGCGCCAGTGAGCTGTCGCTGGCGGGACTGGTCAAGCATGTCGCGGAGACCGAGCAGGGCTGGGTCGAGACGGCGCAGGAGCTGCCGCACTCCATCGAGCGGACCGAGGCCACCTGGCACCTGAGCTTCCAGCTGGAGGACGGCGAGACGCTGGCGGGCGTGCTGGAGTTCTGGGACGGCGTCGCGCGGCGGACCGAGGAGTTCATCCGCTCCGTACCGAGCCTGAACGACACCTTCCCGCTGCCCGAGGCGCCGTGGTTCCCGCCGCAGGCCCGGCAGTCGATGCGCTGGCTGCTGCTGCATCTGATCGAGGAGACCGCCCGGCACGCCGGCCACGCCGACGTCATCCGGGAGTCCCTGGACGGGAAGACGGCGTTCGGGCTGGTGGACGAGGAGCGAGCGGCACGGGAGGGGTAGCGCCGGTCCCCTGGCGCGGGGTGGTCGCGGCGCGGCCTAGGCTGACGTCAGGGGGCCGCGAGGGATTGGGGAGACGATGTCGGCGATCCGGCTGTTGGTACTGGGCGCCGTGCGGCAGCACGGGCGGGCGCACGGCTATCAGGTGCGCAACGACCTGGAGTACTGGGGCGCCCATGAGTGGTCCAACGCCAAGCCCGGCTCGATCTACCACGCGCTCAAGCAGATGGCCAAACAAGGGCTGCTCCGCGCCCATGACATCGCGCCCAGCACCGCCGGCGGTCCGCCGCGCACCGAGTACGAGCTGACCGCGGCGGGCGAGACGGAGTACTTCGCGCTGCTGCGCGCGGCGCTCTCCCAGCACGACCAGAAGGCCGACGTGCTCAGCGCGGGCGTCGGCTTCCTGCTCGACCTGCCGCGCGACGAGGCGGTGGCGCTGCTCAAGGAGCGGGTGCGCGGACTGGAGGAATGGCGCAGCACCGTCACCGAGTACTACACGCCCGAGGAGGGGCCCGGACAGCTCGGCCACATCGGCGAGATCATGAATCTGTGGGTGCACTCCGCGGACAGCGGCGCCGAGTGGACGCGCGGGCTGATCACGCGCATCGAGGGCGGGGCGTATGTCTTCGCGGGCGAGGGGGAGCCGTTCGTGGGGGTGCTCGGCCAGGGCCAGGAGAACCCGTACGCGACCGATGACGTCCACCCGGAGGACCAGCGGTAGCCGGACGCGCTCAGTGGTGGAAGGCGGTCGCCACCCGTTCGGGACGGTCCAGCGGGCGCTGCTGCGCGCGGAGCTCGGGCAGGAGCTGTTCCAGGTCCGCCAGGAACAGGTCGGCGAGGTCGTGGGAGAAGCCGTTGCGGCACACGATCCGCAGGACGGAGAGGTCCTCGCGGTGCGGGGGGAAGGTGTAGGCGGGGACCAGCCAGCCGCGTTCCTTCATCCGCCGGGACACGTCGAAGACGTCGAACGCCTTGACGTCGTCGGCGGTGGTGAACGCGAAGACCGGCAGCTCGTCGCCGTGGGTGAGCAGGGCGAAGTCGCCCAGTGAGCCGATCCGTGCGGCCATCGAGCGGGCCACGTCCCGGGTCGCCTGCTGTACGGCGCGGTAGCCGGCCCGGCCGAGCCGCAGAAAGGTGTAGTACTGGGCGGCGACCTGGGCGCCGGGGCGGGAGAAGTTGAGCGCGAAGGTCGGCATGTCGCCGCCCAGGTAGTTGACGCGGAAGACCAGTTCCTCGGGCAGCGCCCGGGCATCGCGCCACAGCGCCCAGCCGACACCGGGGTAGACCAGGCCGTACTTGTGGCCCGAGGTGTTGATGGAGGCGACCCGGGGCAGCCGGAAGTCCCAGCTCAGCTCCGGGTCGAGGAACGGCGCGATCATGGCGCCGGACGCGCCGTCCACATGGACCGGGATGTCCCAGCCGTTCTTCTCCTGGACCTCGTCGAGCGCCGCGCAGATCTCGGCGACCGGCTCGTACGACCCGTCGAAGGTCGAGCCGAGGACCGCGACCACGCCGATGGTGTTCTCGTCGCACAGCTCGGCGGCACAGGCGGCGTCGAGGTGGAAGCGGTCGCCCTCCAGCGGGACCTGGCGCGCCTCGACCTCCCAGAAGTTGCAGAACTTCTCCCAGCAGACCTGGACGTTGGCGCCCATGACGAGGTTGGGCCGGGCCCGGCCCGGATAGCGGTCCGCATTGCGCTGCGTCCAGCGCCGCTTGAGGGCCATCCCGGCGAGCATGCAGGCCTCGCTCGACCCGGTGGTGGAGCAGCCGACGGCACTCGACGGGTCGGGCGCGTGCCACAGGTCGGCGAGCATCGCCACGCACCGCTTCTCCAGTTCGGCGGTGCGCGGGTACTCGTCCTTGTCGATCATGTTCTTGTCCCGGCACTCCGCCATCAGGACGCCGGCCTGCGGCTCCATCCAGGTCGTGACGAACGTCGCCAGGTTGAGGCGGGAGTTGCCGTCCAGCATCAGTTCGTCGTGCACGAACTGATAGGCGGTGTGCGGGGAGACCGGGCCGTCGGGCAGGGTGTGCCGGGGCGGCGAGGTCTCCATCCCGGCGACCGGGTCGGCCTCGCCGTAGAAGGGGTTGACCGGGTGCCCGGTGTGTTCGCGGTCGGCTGCCGATGCGCCTTTGTGCAGAGTCATCTGTCGCCACTACCCGTCAACTCGTCGGCGAGAGGCCGTGTTCGAGGCCGTGTGGGAGGCCGTGCTTGATGGCTTTGGTGAACTTCACCACGCGCTCCGCCTGGATGCGGGCCGCGGTGCGTGCGACGTCGTCGGGCGGGGTGTCCGGGCCGCCGACGTGGGAGGTGCCGTAGGGGTTGCCGTCGGTGTACTTCGCCGGGTCGGTGTAGCCCGGGGCGATGAGGATGCCGCCGAAGTGGTGGACGGTCTGGTAGAGCGCGAGCAGGGTGGACTCCTGGCCGCCGTGCCGGGTGGCGCTCGCGGTGAAGCCGCTGTAGACCTTGTCGGCCAGCCGGCCCTGGTGCCAGAGGCCGCCCAGGGTGTCGAGGTACTGCTTGAGCTGGGAGGACACATTGCCGAAGCGGGTCGGGGTCCCCAGGATCACCGCGTCCGCCCAGAGCACGTCCTCATGGGTGGCCTCCAGGATGTCCGCGGTGGCCGCGGCGTTCGCCGCCCAGGCAGGGTTGGCGTCGATCGCCGCCTGCGGGGCGAGCTCGGCCGTCCGGCGCAGTCGTACGTCGGCCCCGGCGTGCTCGGCGTGGTCCGCGATCCACCGGGCGAGCTCGGCGATGGTGCCGGTGGAGGAGTAGTAGATGACGGCGACGTGGACGTCGTGCACGGGCATGGACGGACGCACCTCCCTCCTGGAGCCCTCAGAACCCGACGATACGGACACCGCGGGCTCATGGCGTGTGGAGTACGCCCGAGGGAGCTAGGTGCGCTGTTCGGGCAGCCGGCCGGTGGCCGGGAATTCTCGGGGAGTGCGCCGAGCGGACAACAACGCAATTAACTTACGCCGGTCACGGACGGCCCATTCCGCCGAAGGGTGTGCGGCCGGCGGGTCAACTAACTCATAACTTTATGACGTGTGGCGTGTTAGCTTCGAACAACCTGTCGACGGGGCCCGCAAGGCAGGGCTGCACTTCTGGTGCGCACATTCGCCGTGACCGTCGGCAAAGCGGGGGGAGCGCTCATGGCGAGTCACGTGAAAAACGCGAGCCCGAGAGGCGGGGCCACAAACGGCAGCGAGTCGGTCGCGAGTGTCGCCAGAGCGCACACCGGGCTGCTGCTCACCGGTGTGCTGCTCGGTCTGCTGGGGGTGGGCGCCTCGCTCACCCAGCCCTGGGCCATCGGCAAACTGATCGAGGCGGCGGGCGGCGGCGCCCCGATGACCGGCCCCATCGCGACGCTCGTCGGCCTCTTCTGCGCGGGTGCGCTCTTCTCCTCGCTCCAGGCCTATGTCATCGGGCGGGCCGGGGAGAATATCGTCTACGACGTCCGCCATATCCTGACCGGACGCCTTCTGCGCGCCGACCTCACCGCGTTCGGGAAACAGTCCCAGGGCGATATCTTCACCCGCACGGTCACCGATACCTCACTGGTGAAGATTGCCCTCTCGCAGAGCCTCGCCCAGCTGATCATCAGTGGCGCCACGGTAATTGGCGGCGTCGTGCTGATGTTCATCATCGATCTGTGGCTGATGGTCATCACCATGAGCTGCCTGGGCGCCGCCAGCATCATCTCCATTGCGCTCGCCCGCAAGCTGCGCAAGGTCGCTCTGCAGAACCGGGACGACACCGGCGCATTCGCCAGTGACATACAGCGCGTGCTCTCCGCGCTGCCCACGGTGAAGGCCTCCCGCGCCGAGCCGCGTGAGGCCGCCCGCATCGGCAAGCTGGCCGACACGGCGCGGCGTTCCGGCATACGGGTCAACGCCTACAACGCACTGCTGATGCCCTCCATGAACGTCGGCACGCAGGGCGCCCTGGCCGTCGTCGTGGGCGTCGGCATGTCCTGGGTGGCCCGCGGCGAGATGGACATGGCCAGCCTGACCACGTTCATCATGTATCTGTTCCAGCTGGTGTCGCCGCTGGTGATGTTCTTCATGGGGGTGGGCCAGTTCGTCCAGGGCCGGGCCGCCATCCAGAGGGTGGACGAGCTCGCCCGCCTGCCCCAGGAGGGCAACGAACCGGCCGGCGCGGCGGGCCCCGCGCACGTCGGCCCGCTGGCCCTGCACCGGCCGGCGGTCGAATTCCACGACGTGCGCTTCTCCTACCGGCGGGGGAAGCAGGAGGAGAAGACGCAGGTTCTCAACGGCGTCTCGTTCAGTGTGCCGGCGCGCGGGCTGACGGCGGTGGTCGGGCCTTCGGGCGCGGGCAAGACCACCATGTTCCAGCTGATCGAACGCTTCTACGCGGTCGACGGCGGCCGCGTACAGCTCAGCGGGCAGAACATCGAGGCGCTGCCCCTCGACACGGTCCGCGGGCTGGTCGGCTATGTCCAGCAGGACAGCGCGGCCATGCGCGGCACCATCCGGGAGAACCTGACCTACGCCAACCCCCACGCCGGTGACGAAGCCATCCGGGAGGCGGTGGAGATGGCCGGCCTCACTTCGGTGATCGCCAATCTCCCGCGCGGCCTCGACACCGAACTCGGCGACCAGGGCAGCGGATTGTCCGGCGGCCAGCGCCAGCGCCTGTGCATCGCCCGTACGCTGCTGCAGCAGCCCGCGGTCATGCTGCTGGACGAAGCCACCTCCAACCTGGACTCCGACTCGGAGCGGGACTTCCGCGACGTGGTGCGCCGGGTCTCCCGGCAGTGCGCGGTCATCGCCATCGCCCACCGGATCTCCACGGTGATCGACGCCGACAAGATCGTGGTGATGGAGGGGGGCAGAGTCCGGGCCACCGGCGTGCACCGCGACCTGATGGAGCACGACGAGCTCTACCGGCGGCTGGCCGGCTCGCAGCTGCACGCCGAACCCGGCTTCGCCGCCCCGGCGGCCGGCCCGGAACGGGTGGAGCCGTGGGCGCCGCCGCCCTCCTTCGCCTTCGGCTGGCCGCCGTACGTCGGACTCGCCGAGCAGACCCTGCAGCTGCGGCCCATCAGGAGTGAGGAGCGGTGGTGAGCACCTGTGACGTCGCCATCGTGGGCACCGGCCCCAACGGCCTCGCGGCCGGTGTGGTCCTGGCCCGGGCCGGTCTGCGGGTGGAGCTGTACGAGGCGGCCGACACCATAGGGGGCGGGCTGCGCACCGCTCCTCTCTTCGACAGCGGCGTCGTGCACGACATCTGCTCCGCCGTCCACCCCATGGCCGCCGCCTCTCCGTTCTTCCGCGCGTTCGGCCTGGCGGACCGCGGGGTCGAGCTCCTGCATCCCGAGATCAGCTACGCCCATCCGCTGGACGGGGGCCGGGCCGCCCTGGCCTACCGCTCACTGGCGAAGACCTGTGCGCACCTGGGACCCGACGGTCCGCGCTGGCGGCGGCTGATGGGCCCGTTGCTCGAACACAGCGAAGCGGTCGTCGACCTGGTCCTCTCCGGGCAGCGCAGTCTGCCGCGGGATCCCGCGGCCGCCCTGCTGCTGGCAAGCCGGGTGGCGCTCCACGGCAGCGGGCTCGGTGCGGCACGCTTCCGCGGCGAGGAGGCTCCCGCGCTGCTCACCGGCGTCGCCGCGCACGCGGTCGGCAAGCTGCCGAGCCTGGCGGGCGGCGCGGTGGCCATGTTGCTCGGCCACCTGGCGCACGGGACGGGATGGCCGCTGCCACGCGGCGGCAGCGGCCGCATCGCCGAGGCGATGGCCGAGGACATCACCGCGCACGGCGGCGTCTTCCACACCGGGTGCCCGGTGGCGGACCTGGCCGAACTGCGCGGTGCACGCGCCGTGTTGCTCGACACCAGCCCGAAGGGCTTCCTGGCCCTCGCCGGCGACCGGCTGCCCCGCACCTACGCCCGCGGCCTGGAGCGCTTCCGCTACGGTCCGGGCGCCGCCAAGGTGGACTTCCTGGTCTCCGAGCCGATTCCCTGGTCCGATCCGGCTGTGGGCCGTGCCGGCACGGTGCATCTGGGCGGTACCCACGCCGAGATGGTCCGGCAGGAGACGGTGAACGCACGCGGAGTACGCACCGGGGAGCCCTTCGTCCTCGTCGTGGACCCGGCGGTGACGGACCCGGGGCGGGGGCTGCCGGGGAAGCGGCCCGTGTGGGCCTACGCACACGTACCGAACGGGGATCCCACCGACCCCTTCGAACTGGTCCGTGCCCGCATCGAGCGGTACGCCCCGGGCTTCGGGGACACGATTCTCGCCCACCGGTCCATGGCCGCCGCCTCGTACGAGGCCTACAACCCCAACTACGTCGGCGGGGACATCGGTTCCGGTGCCATGACGCTGTATCAGAGCATCGCGCGGCCCGTCCCGCGCTTCGACCCCTACCGCACACCGCTTCCCGGAGTATTCCTGTGCTCCTCGGCCACGCCGCCGGGGCCCAGCGTGCACGGAATGTCCGGCTATTTGGCCGCGCTCTCCGCGCTCCGGCACCGTTTCGGTATACGCAGCGTGCCCGGCCTGGCACTCAAGTGAGTAACCGGCGGATTAGCCTCTTCCCGCCCGTGGTCAGTTCTTTACCTGTTGATTAACCAAATCCCTCAACTGCCCCTCCGTGGCCCGTATTACGTCGCCTATCGATTGCCGGCCAACAGTTGGCCTGATAGTGTGTTGATCAAGTTACCCCCCACATTTTGTTGATGTGTCAGCACGGGGCCAGGGGGACTGCGGGTCTGACCAACCATGCAGTCGGGCCGGGTTCATCTGTCCACCCCGCTTTTGTTGCTGCGTCACATTCAGCCTTGCTCCGGCTCTTCGTCTTCGTGGCGTTCCACAGCATCGAATGTGGGGGTGAAGAAAGGGGGATCGCGTGGTACACGGGATTGAAGACATCGGCTACGGCAGACAGTTCGAGGGCTGGTACGACAGGCTGCTCCCGGACGACAGGATGACCGCTGAGGCGGTGGCGGGGCTGTCGGCCCGCCACCCCGATCCCGAGGCGGGGACCATTGAATTCGGTGTCGGTACGGGACGGATTGCCCTCCCGCTCTCCGCGCATATAGGCCATGTGACGGGCGTGGACTCCTCCCCCGAGATGCTGGACGCCCTGCGCGTCAAGCTGAAGGACGGCGGGGACGTCACCCCGGTGCACGGGGACATACGCAGCTACACCTCGGAATCCCGCTACGGGCTGGTGTATTCCGTCTGCGCGACGCTGTCGTGCCTGACCACTCCCGAGGACCAGCAGCGGGCCGTTCAGCGAGCGGCCGACCTCCTTGTCCCCGGCGGCCGGCTGGTGATCGAGACGCACAACAAGCCGGCGGTCCTGGAACTCCACGAGGGGCGCGCCCGCACCACCTACTTCGTCCCCTACCCGGAGCCGGGAACGGGCGTGCAGACCCATTCCACCCTGCTCGACGGCGGTCTGTGGCACTGTTCGCACATCCTGTACCAGGCCGACGGCACCACCAGGGTGGGCAACGAACTCACCCGGCTGACCACGCCGGAGGACGTCGACGGCTACGCCCGCGCGGCCGGGCTGGAGCCCGAGGCCCATATGTCGCGGTGGGACGGCACCCCGTACAGCGAACAGGCACCCCTCTTCATGTGTTGCTACGTCAAACCCTGAAGGCAGGACACAGCGCAGCGCGGATGACAGAAATGGGGGCAGCACGTGGGACGTCCGCCGATATTGCCGACGGATCAGAAGTTCGCTCTTGTACTCAGAGTGGTGACCGGTGAACTGACCGCGGCGGAGGCCGCGCGGGAAGCCGGAGTCTCCGAGCAGTCTGTATCGAACTGGCGTCGCCAGTTTATTGAGGGAGGCCGTGACGGCCTCGCCGGCGGGGGTGGCAGGGATGCCGAAGTCGCATCCCTGATAGCCGATCTGACCCAAGAAAACGCCAACCTCAAGGCCACCATAGGCGAGCTTTACATAGAACTCCGGAAGTACAGCAGGAGCTTGGCCGGCCGTTCTCCGGCGTCCCGGGGGAGGGTCCGTCCGGGTCCAAGAGTCAATTAACTCATTACTTTATACCGGCACCTGGTGCTAGGTTTATCAATAACAGCCACTTCGAATCACGGGGGAGGGAATGTGGCGTCTTTGGAGCGTCAGTTTGCCGTAGGCATTGCTGGACTGGCCGGTGCAAGCCTGCTGACCGGCGCAGTAACGCGATACACGGGCAAACGCGAACGTACACGTCGCTACATGCTGCACGAGAGGCCCGATGGAAGCCTCGTAGAGGTCGACGTCCATATTCCTCCTCAGGCGCGGCGCGCCGTTCTGCTCGACAACGGTATGGGCGCGCCCCAGGAATACTGGGACTGGGTCTGCGACGCCCTTCCCGCGGACATGGGATATGTGCGGTTCAACCGCCCCGGCTACGGGCTCAGCACGCCGGACACCACCTATGGCCTGGAGCCGCACTTCGAGCTGCTGCAGGAGCTGCGCGACACCTACATCGGCGACCTTCCGGTGGTACTGGCGGGCCACTCCCTGGGCGGATACTTCGTCGCGGCCTATGCGTCGCTGCACCCGGACGCGGTGCAGGGCGTGACCCACGTGGTCATGATCGACGCCACTGAAGTGGTCAGCCTGCGCCACGCCCGCCGCACCGATGTCGACCGGTGGTCCCACCAGCGGATGGTCATGGAGCAGGTGTTCGCGGCAACGGGTCTCTCGGTCTTCCGCCCCGCCATGAACGTGAACCAGCAGTACCGCCCGGAAATCAACCGGAGCTACCGGGCGTTCCTGGCGACCCCCCGTACGTGGGCCACGGCCCACCGGGAGTACCGGGACGCGATGACCTATCCCGAACTGACCGCTCTGGACTGCCCGTTGACCGTCATCACGGCGGAGAACAACATCGGTGACAACACCCTGCACGCCGGGATCCAGGCCAGGCTGGCCGTCATCTCGGAAAGGGCCCGGCACCACTTCGTCGACGGCTCCGACCACGAGTCCCTTCTCGCCGTGCAGCAGCACGCCAAAGAGGTGACGGAGCTGATCGCCGGTGAACCGCCCTCCGAGCCGCTCGGAACGTCGTGGCGGCCGTCCACCAAGGGACGCCTGGCCGCTGTGGGCGCCGCGGAGCGGGAGGAGGAGCTGACGTGATCATGAAGGTGAACACCGAACGCGTAAAGACCGTCGCCGTGACGACGTCACTCGCCGCCTGGCTGGTGGCGACGGCGGCGGCACAGATCCCCGAGCAGCGCTTCGACGGCCTCCTGCGCCGCGGAATGCTGCGGATACCGACTCCGAACTGGCGCTTCTTCGGCCCGAACCCCGGAGTCAAGGACAACCACCTTCTCTACCGGGACATCACGGACGGCAAGCCCGGTGAGTGGACGGAGGTGCCGATCGTCCACGACCGGCCGTGGTACGCACTGGCGTGGAACGCCCGCAACCGGAGCCCGAAGGCCCTGTTCGACGCGACCCAGCACACCCTCGCCCAGGCGGTCGCCTTCGGATCGGAAGTGCTCCCCGTGACGACGGCGTCCGGGTACCGGCTGCTGGCCCGCTACATCCAGCTCCACCTGCCCCATGCCGAAGGCGCCTCGCACAGCCAGTTCATGCTGCTGCATTCGTACCCCACCAGCCCCGAAGACCGGCACATCGACCCCGTCTTCGTCTCCCTGGAATTCCCGCTGGAGGGAGAAGTCACCCCCGCCAACGCCCCATCTCCGCTAGCCGCATAGCGAGTCGACCGCCCTCTCGACTGGAAGCTGCGAGCTCACTCGGCACCCCCGCGCCGCGTGAGTCCGCGCCCTCCCGCCGAACGGCTGGAGAACTCGCTGAGTGAATCCTGAGAGAAAGAGGAAAGAAATGTCTGTTGTGGCTGACTTCGCCAACACCGAGCTGGCCGACGTGACGCCGGGCCGTATCGGCAACGACGCGACCCCGACCATGCTCACCCCGCTGGCCACCCTCGCGACCCCCGAGGGCGTCGCCGTGACCTCCGCCACCGCTTACGCGCTGCACGAGGTCACCAAGGACATCCAGCGCTGAACCAGCCGGCCGGCAGGCGATGCTGACCGGCATCGTTAGCCCCGTCTGAGGAAAGACGCGGCGGCACGGTACGCCCGATACGCATACCGTGCCGCCGTTTTCCATATCCACCGTACTCGCATCACATCACCGGGAGCACCCATCCATGTTCCTCAGCGCTCCGCCCGAGGTCACGGCACGCCGAGTGGCTTCGCTGGGTACGCTGGTCTCCGCACTGGAAATGCTGAGCCAGACGCGTAAGTTCGAAGAAGGCGAAATGCTGAGCGGCCAGGTGGCGAACATGCGCCCCAAGTTCGCCAAGCGTTTCCCCCGGCTGACACGCGCCCTTGAGTCCAAGAAGGCAGCGACCGCCCTGTACGGGATACAGGCGGGTGCTTCTGCCGCCACCCTGATCTGGGGCCACAAGCGCGCGGTACGCACCGCGGGCAGCGCCGTTCTGGCGGTGACCGGCGCGGCCGGACGGCTGCGCTCCCCCTTCGGCGGGGACGGCGCCGACCAGCTCCAGCAGGTCATCAACATCGTCCTCGCCTCGACCGGCACCTTCAAGGACGGCGAGAAGGCCCGCGACGTGGCCATGCGCGCGCTGGCTCTGGAGACGACCATCTCCTATGTCGCGTCCGGCGTGGTCAAGCTCGTGTCCCCGGTGTGGCTCAGCGGAGAGGCGTTCAGCGGAGTCATCCGTACGCACAACTACGGGGACCAGCGCATCTACCGGCTCGTGCACAAGTACCCGGTGGTGGGGAAGCTCGTGACCTGGGGGACGATCGGCGCGGAGGTCGCCTTCCCGCTCGTCTTCGTGCTGCCCAAGCCCGCGGCGAAGGCCTTCCTCGGCTCGATGACGCTGTTCCACCTGGGAATCGGGCAGTTCATGGGCCTCAACCGCTTTGTGCTGGCCTTCGGCGCGACCCATCCGGCCCTCCTGTATGTCTTCGCCCAGAGCGAGAAGCGCGCGGCGCTGACCGGGAAGACGTCCGCGGCGCCCGCCATCGCCGCTGCCTAGTGCCGCGGCGCCCTTCCCCGGGTGAGGGACATCCGCTGTGGCGTCGGTATGTCCCCCACGGGAAGATGGTGCAGGCCGCCGACGTCCGGGTGCTCCACCCGTTCCGGTACGCCAAGAAGTGACCAGGAGACCTCCTCGCCCCGGACTTGCACCTCACGCGACGTGAGGTCGCATCGTGGAACGCGTACCGAGAGGGGAGCGGAAGTGAGCTATTCGGTCGGGCAGGTCGCGGCCTTCGCCGGGGTGACGGTGCGCACCTTGCACCACTACGACGAGATCGGGCTGCTGCTGCCCAGCGAACGCAACCACGCAGGTCACCGCCGCTACGGCGACGACGACCTGGACCGGCTGCAGCAGATCCTGTTCTACCGGGAGCTCGGCTTTCCGCTCGAAGAGGTCGCGGCCCTCCTGGACGACCCGGACGCGGACCCGCAGGACCACCTGCGGCGCCAGCACGACCTGCTGACCGCCCGGATCGGCAAGCTCCAGGCCATGGCCGCCGCCGTCGAACACGCGATGGAGGCACGCAGGATGAACGTCAGGCTCACACCGGAGGAGAAGTTCGAGGTCTTCGGGGACTTCGACCCCGACAAGTACGCCGCGGAGGCCGAGGAGCGCTGGGGCCACACCGACGCCTACAAGGAGTCGCAGCGCCGGACGGCCACGTACACCAAGGAGGACTGGAAGCGGCTGACGGCCGGGTTCGACGCCATCCACCAGAAGATGGCGGACCTGCTCGCGCAGGGGGTGCCGGCCGACTCCGAGGCCGCGATGGACGTCGCCGAGGAGCACCGCCTGTTCATGGACGGCGCGTACTACGAGTGCACCCGCGAGTTCCACACCTGCCTGGGCGAGATGTACGTCGCCGACGAGCGCTTCACCGCCACGTTCGAGGCGATCAGGCCCGGCCTCGCGGTCTACCTGCGCGACGCGATCGTCGCCAACGGCGCCCGCCACCAGTGATCCCTACGGGCCGGAGCGCGCGCCTCCGGCCCGTACGGGTGTGCCGCCGACCGGCTCAGCTCAGCGGGGCGAGCACCACGGCCGTCCCGTAGGCGCACACCTCGGTGCCCACGTCCGCGGCCTCCGTGACATCGAAGCGGAACATCAGCACCGCATTCGCGCCGCGCGAGCGGGCCTGCTCCACCAGCCGCTCCATCGCCTGGTTGCGGGTCTCGACCAGGGTCTTGGTCAGCCCCCGCAGCTCGCCGCCGACCAGCGACTTCAGGCCCGCGCCGATCTGGCTGCCGAGATGGCGGGAGCGGACGGTCAGGCCGAAGACCTCGCCGATCACCCGTTCCACGTGAAACCCCGGCACGTCGTTGGTCGTCACGACCAGGACGTCCGACTGGGCGTGCTGTCCACCGCCGTACTCCTCGATGCCCATAGGTGCGCACCTCCTTGCCGCCAGCATCACCCGGGCCCGCGGGCGCGGCCAGCGGTCGGGGAGCGGTCGGGTGGAGGCCGCCGGAGCCGCCTGGAACCAAGGGGGGCCGCACGGCGTTGATAGTTTTGGGCCGCACACGCGCCTGCATCCCCGTCGCTCGTACGATCCGGCGCCCTCGACCCAGGAGCCTTCACCCCGTGAATACTCTCGCGCTCGGCCCCCAGTGGCTGGACCCGGACTATCTGATCGCGACGTTCGGCCTGGTCGGTGTCCTGGTCATCGTCTTCGCGGAGTCCGGCCTGCTGATCGGCTTCTTCCTGCCGGGCGACTCGCTGCTGTTCACCACGGGACTGCTGGTGACCGCGGGCAAGCTGGACAAGCCGCTGTGGCTGGTGTGCTCCCTGATCGTGCTGGCCGCCGTCCTCGGCGACCAGGCCGGCTACCTCTTCGGCCGCAAGGTCGGCCCCGCGCTCTTCAAGCGCCCCGACTCCCGCCTCTTCAAGCAGGAGAACGTCGAGAAGGCGCATGAATTCTTCGAGAAGTACGGCCCCAAGTCGCTGATCCTGGCCCGCTTCGTGCCGATCGTCCGGACCTTCACGCCGATCATCGCCGGTGTGAGCCGGATGAACTACGGCTCCTTCATCACCTTCAACATCATCGGCGGCGCGCTGTGGGGCGCCGGTGTCACGCTGCTCGGCGCGCTGCTCGGGAACGTCGAGTTCGTCCACAGGAACATCGAGATGATGCTCATCGCGATCGTGCTGATCTCCGTGATCCCGATCGTGATCGAGTTCCTGCGCGCCCGCAGCAAGGCGAAGAAGCAGCAGCCGACGGCCGAATCCGGCCGGCCGGCCCCCCAGGGCGCCCCCGCGGAGACCGCCCGCCGCGGCCGCCACGCCAAGCGCTGACCCCGCGCGTTCAAGCCAACCTCACACCGCCGCCCCGGGCGAATACGGCGGCCGCACCGCCCAACCCAGCCCCGGGCAAGCGCGGCGACCTCGCATCAGGCATCGTGTCCTTGAACCACCCCCCAGGAGGCCAACAAGGAGAGAAGACCTGTGGCGTCGGACCCACACGTATCGGAGCAGGCAGGCGGAACCGAGGACCGCAAGCCCGCATCGGACGAGGCGCACTCCGCCTTCACCCCACCGCTGGGCGTCCCCTTCCCTCCGCCGCCCGAGGACGAGCACCCCACCTCCGAGTTCGCCCTGCCCGCCGGCCTGCGCCCGGAGGCGCCCGCCGAGCAGGAGGGCTCCGCTTTCGCACCGCCCGGCAGCACCACCGGGCAGACCCCGCTGCCCACCCCCGTCGGCGCCACCGCCATCGGCCTGGCCTTCACCCCGCCGCACGGCATCCCCGCCGTCAGCCTCACCAAGGAAGCCCCTTGGCAGGACCGGATGCGGACCATGCTGCGCATGCCGATCCACGAGCGCCCGGTCCCCGAGCGCCTCGAGCGCGGTGACGAGGAGACCGGCCCGGCCGTCCCCCGCGTGCTCGACCTGACGCTGCGCATCGGCGAGATCCTGCTGGCCGGCGGCGAGGGCGCGGAGGACGTCGAGGCCGCCATGTTCGGCGTCGCGCACGCCTACGGGCTGGAGCGGGTCGAGCCGACCGTCACCTTCACCCTGCTGTCGATCTCGTACCAGCCCTCACTGGTCGACGACCCGGTCACCGCCAGCCGTACGGTGCGGCGCCGCGGCGTCGACTACACCCGGCTGTCCGCGGTCTTCCGGCTCGTCGACGACATCACCTCCGAGGGCATCACCCTCGAAGAGGCCTACCGCGGCCTGGCCGAGATCCGCCGTAACCGCCACCCCTACCCGAGCTGGGCGCTGACGGTGGCCTCCGGTCTGCTGTCCGGCGCCGCGTCCATGCTGGTCGGCGGCACGGCGCTGGTGTTCGTCGCGGCCGCGGTGGGCTCGATGCTCGGCGACCGGCTGGCCTGGCTCGCGTCCGGGCGCGGGCTGCCGGAGTTCTACCAGTTCGTGGTCGCGGCGATGCCGCCCGCCGCGGTGGGCGTCGCCTTCGGCCTGGCGCACGCCAATGTGCAGGCGTCCGCGGTGATCACCGGTGGGCTGTTCGCGCTGATCCCGGGACGGGCCCTGGTCGCCGGCGTCCACGACGGGCTGACCGGCTACTACATCACCGCCGCCGCCCGTCTGCTGGAGGTCGGCTACCTCATCGTCGGCATCGTCGTCGGCGTGCTCAGCGTGCTCTACATCGGACTGCAGCTGAATCCGGGCCTCAAGCGGATCGACCCCGAGCAGGCGCTGGGGGTCTACAACGAGCCGCTGGTGCAGATCATCGCGGCGATGCTGCTGGCGCTGGCGTTCTGTGTGCTGCTTCAGCAGGAACGTCACACCGTGGCCTTCGCGACCCTGAACGGCGGTGTCGCCTGGGTGGTCTACGGCGCACTCGTCTATGTCGCCAAGCTCAACCCGGTGCCCGCCACCGCCATCGCGGCCGGGCTGGTCGGCCTCTTCGGCCAGCTGCTCTCCCGCTACCGCTATGCGTCCGCGCTGCCGTACGTCACCGCCGCCATCGGCCCGCTGCTGCCCGGTAGCGCCACGTACTTCGGCCTGCTCAACTTCGCCCAGGGCCACCTGCCGCAGGGCCTGACGTCGCTGGTCCAGGCCGCCTCGCTGGCGCTGGCCATCGCGGTGGGGGTCAACCTCGGCGCCGAGGTCGCCCGGCTGTTCCTGCGCGCACCCTCCGTCCAGGAGGCCGGCCGCCGGGCCGCGAAGCGGACGCGGGGCTTCTAGGGCCTGTCCCATGGGTCATGGCCGGGCCGCCGGCAGGGCCCGGCATACACGACGGGCGGCAACCCGACTGGGTGCCGCCCGTTCGCGTAGGAAAATCAGAGCGTCAGTGCGCGCCGCCCTGCGCCTCAAGGCGCTTGAAGGAGGCCTCGATCTCGGCCTCGGCCTCGGCGCGGCCGACCCAGTTGGCACCCTCGACGGACTTGCCGGGCTCCAGGTCCTTGTAGACCTCGAAGAAGTGCTGGATCTCCAGGCGGTCGAACTCCGACACGTGGTGGATGTCCCGCAGGTGCTCCACGCGGGGGTCGGACGCCGGGACGCACAGCAGCTTGTCGTCGCCGCCGGCCTCGTCCGTCATGCGGAACATGCCGATGGCGCGGCACTTGATCAGGCAGCCGGGGAAGGTCGGCTCGTCCAGGATGACGAGGGCGTCCAGCGGGTCGCCGTCCTCGCCCAGGGTGTTCTCGACAAAGCCGTAGTCGGCCGGGTAGCTGGTCGAGGTGAAGAGTCGACGGTCCAGGCGGATCCGACCGGTCTCGTGGTCCACCTCGTACTTGTTCCGCGAACCCTTCGGGATCTCGATGGTGACGTCGAACTCCACGGGTGGCTCCTCCATGATCAACACATACGTCTGGTGATTAAGTGTCCCCCACGCAGGTGTGTGGTGGCGAAAGGGGCTGGTCCGAGGTGCCGGAGACCAGAACATGGCAGGTCAGATGGCAGTCGGTGCAGCATTCCGCGCGGGCTGCCACGCGCGCGGCGGGGCGGCCCGCACGGGCGGCTGCTGTCGCCGCGCGGCAGGCCTGGAGGGCCACACCACGCCACACCCGGCAAACCTGGCGGCTGACGGCGGTCTCCGCAGCCACCGGGCTGGCGGCTGCGATCGTCGCGGTGGCGGCGGCCGGCCCGTGGGACTCCGGTCAGCGTACGGCCGAGCGCGCGGAGGCGGCCGCGATGGACGGTGCCAGTGGCGAGCATCACGTCGCCGAACCCGGGCCCGCGCCCAGCGCACCGGCGGTGCTGGCCGCACTCGGCGGCCCCGCGGGCGGTGCGGCGGGCCGCGGCGCCGCGCCCGTCCCCACCAACGCGGGGCTGGCCGACGCGCTCGACCCGCTGCTCGACGACCCGGCGCTGGGCCCGCTGCGCACCGCCTCCGTCCTCGACGTCGCCGCGGGCCGCGAGGTCTTCGGCGCCGGCCAGACCAAGGCCGCCACCCCGGCGTCCACCGTCAAGATCGCCACCGCGGTCGCCGCCCTGTCCACCCGCGGCCCCGACCACCGCATCGACACCACCGTCGTCATGGGCGGCAAGGACCGCATCGTGCTCGTCGGCGGCGGAGACCCCACCCTCACCGCCCGCGCCCCGCAGCACAGCGCCGCCGATCAGCCCGCGAATCTGCGCACCCTCGCCGACGCCACCGCCCGCGCGCTCCAGCGCCGCCACCTCACCAAGATCAGCCTCGGCTACGACACCTCCGCCTACGCGGGCCCCGTCGAGCACCCCATCGGCCCGAACGAGAACATCGCCCCGGTCACCGCGCTGATGACCGACGAGGCGCGCCTGGACGACAGCGACCACGGCCCCGCGCCCCGTGCCACCGACCCCGCCGGCGACGCCGCACGGGCCTTCGCCGACCTGCTCCGCGAGCGCGGCATCACCGTCGAGGGCGACCCCGCCACCGCCAAGGCGCCCGCCCACCCCGACCGCCTCGCCACCGTCCGCTCCCTCCCGTTCTCCGCCCTCGTGGAGCGGATGCTCACCTACTCCGACAACGACATCGCCGAGGCCCTGGCCCGCCAGACCGCCATCGGCTCCCGCCGGCCGGCGAGCTTCGCCGGCGCCGGCAAGGCCGTACACACCGCCCTGGCGCGCCTGCGACTCCCCCTCTCCGGCGCCGTCTTCGCGGACGGCAGCGGCCTGGACCGCGCCGACAAGGTCTCCGCCGCCCTGCTCTCCCGCCTCCTGCTGCAGGCCTCCGCCCCCGGCCACCCCGCCCTGCGCCCGGTGGTCACCGGCCTCCCGGTGGCCGCCTTCACCGGCACCCTCAGCAACCGCTATACGGGCCAGAGTGCCGGCGCCGGCGCCGTACGCGCCAAGACGGGCACCCTCACCGGCGTGAACACCCTCGCCGGCACCGTCGTGGACGCCGACGGCCGCCTCCTGGTCTTCTCCTTCATGACCTCCGGCACGACGGACCCACAGGGCGCCCAGAAGGCCTTGGACAACTTGGCTTCGGCGGTGGCGAATTGTGGCTGCCGTTGACGCTTGCGCTCGGCTTTCGGCGTTTTCGGCTTTCCCGCCGTGGGGGTTTGTCGCCGTTGCGCCTGCGGCGGGCTGGGTGCCGCTGCGCGGGGCTTTTCGGGTGCCGGTGGCGGTCCTCCGGGGCAGGGTGTCCGGACTGCTTCGCTTTACGTCCGGACACCCTGCC
>NZ_JBSFYC010000065.1:0-47001 GCF_053595675.1 Streptomyces sp. NPDC002446
CGTAAAGCGAAGCAGTCCGGACACCCTGCCCCGGAGGACCGCCACCGCACCCCGAAAAGCCCCGCGCAGCGGCACGCACCGCCCGCCGCAGGCGCAACGGCGAGCAAGCCAAACGTCGGCCCAGGCAAAGCGCAGCGGAAGGGCCGCACACATGGAAAGCCAGCCCAGCGCAGCGGATAGGCTTGCGCGGTTGCCGACCGCCGACCCAGCCGACGGAGACCGTGACTACCACCACCAGTGCCACCAACAGCCATCACCTGTCCCCGGCCTTTCCGGGGCGGGCCCCCTGGGGTACCGCGAACAAGCTGCGTGCCTGGCAGCAGGCGGCCATGGACCGGTACATCCAGAGCCAGCCGAGAGACTTCCTCGCCGTCGCGACGCCCGGGGCCGGCAAGACGACCTTCGCGCTCACCCTCGCCTCGTGGCTGCTGCACCACCACGTCGTGCAGCAGGTCACGGTCGTCGCGCCGACCGAGCATCTGAAGAAGCAGTGGGCGGAGGCGGCGGCCCGGGTGGGGATCAAGCTCGACCCCGAGTACAGCGCCGGGCCGCTGGGCCGCGAGTACCACGGTGTCGCGGTGACCTACGCGGGCGTGGGCGTACGGCCGATGCTGCACCGCAACCGCATCGAGCAGCGCAAGACGCTGGTGATCCTCGACGAGATCCACCACGCCGGTGACTCGAAGTCCTGGGGCGAGGCGTGTCTGGAGGCGTTCGAGCCGGCCACCCGGCGGCTCGCGCTGACCGGTACGCCCTTCCGGTCGGACACCAACCCGATCCCCTTCGTGACGTACGAGGAGGGCAACGACGGGATCCGGCGGTCGGCCGCCGACTACACGTACGGATACGGCAACGCGCTGGGCGACGGCGTGGTCCGGCCGGTCATCTTCCTCTCCTACAGCGGCAATATGCGCTGGCGGACGAAGGCCGGGGACGAGATCGCGGCCCGCCTGGGCGAGCCGATGACGAAGGACGCGGTCTCCCAGGCGTGGCGGACCGCGCTGGATCCGCGCGGCGACTGGATGCCGAATGTGCTGCGCGCCGCCGATCAGCGGCTGACCGAGGTCAGGAAGTCCATCCCGGACGCGGGCGCGCTGGTCATCGCCTCGGACCAGGAGCAGGCGCGGGCGTACGCCAAGCTGATCCGGGAGATCACCGGGCAGGGCGCCACCCTCGTGCTGTCCGACGACTCCGGCGCCTCCCAGCGCATCGACGACTTCTCGCACTCGCAGGAGCGCTGGATGGTCGCGGTGCGGATGGTGTCGGAGGGCGTCGACGTGCCGCGCCTCGCGGTCGGGGTGTACGCCACCACCATCTCGACCCCCCTGTTCTTCGCGCAGGCGGTGGGGCGCTTCGTACGGTCGCGCAAGCGCGGCGAGACGGCCTCCGTCTTCCTGCCCACCGTCCCGACGCTGCTCGGCTTCGCCAACGAGATGGAGGTCGAGCGCGACCACGTGCTCGACAAGCCGAAGAAGGACGGGGAGGAGGACCCGTACGCCGAATCCGAGAAGGAGATGGAGGAGGCGAACAAGGAGCAGGACGAGGACACCGGGGAGCAGGAGCAGTTCTCGTTCGAGGCTCTGGAGTCGGAGGCGGTCTTCGACCGGGTCCTCTATGACGGTGCCGAGTTCGGTATGCAGGCCCATGCGGGGAGTGAAGAGGAGCAGGACTACCTCGGCATCCCGGGGCTGCTGGAGCCCGACCAGGTGCAGATGCTGCTGCAGAAGCGGCAGGCCCGGCAGATCGCGCACAGCAGGAAGAAGCCGGACGCGGAGGCGGATCTGCTGGAGATACCGGCCGAGCGGCGCCCGGTGGTGACGCACAAGGAGCTGCTGGAGCTGAGGAAGCAGCTGAACACGCTGGTGGGGGCGTATGTCCACCAGAGCGGCAAGCCGCACGGGGTGATCCACACCGAGCTGCGCCGGGTGTGCGGCGGACCGCCGAGCGCGGAGGCCACCGCCGGGCAGCTGACCGAGCGGATCAAGAAGGTACGGGAGTGGGCCACGCGGATGCGGTGAGGGCGTCCGGGGGAGCGCGGCGGGCGGTCCGGCGGGAGTGCCGGTGCCCGTCCTCCGGCCCGTTTCCCTGTGCCGGCGCCCGTCCGGCCGTCCGTCCCCTCGTGCCGACGCCCCCTTCGCCCGTCCCCCCGTGACGGGCTCCCCTTCGCGCCCCCTCCACCCTTCCGCCTATGTCCGCATAGGGCACCTCGTAGCCCAGCCTGAAACACAACACGTCCCCTTCAGCGGGCCAATCGGGATATTCCGGGCGGGGTAGCCCGGATTCTGGACGGACTCTTCCGCTGACCGGACTGGATCGCTACTGTCCCGGTCACGCACACGCCCCGTGGCAGCGCCGCCGCGGAGCGCAGCCGGTGCCATGCGGCCGGCGGCCTCTTGCGCGCGCTGCTCCGGGACCCGCAGCGCGTCGCCCCTCGGCCGCCACTGACCCAGGAGGGGCGTCGTGACCGCAGAGACCTCTCAGACACTCGACCGAGGACTGCGCGTCCTCAAACTTCTCGCCGACACCGACCACGGGCTGACCGTCACCGAGCTCTCCAACAAGCTCGGCGTCAACCGGACCGTGGTCTACCGTCTGCTGGCCACGCTGGAGCAGCACGCTCTGGTGCGCCGCGACATCGGCGGCCGGGCCCGGGTGGGCCTCGGCGTACTGCGCCTGGGGCGTCAGGTGCATCCGCTGGTCAGAGAGGCGGCGCTGCCCGCGCTGCGGTCGCTCGCCGAGGACGTGGGGGCCACCGCGCACCTCACCCTGGTCGACGGTACCGAGGCCCTGGCCGTCGCCGTCGTGGAGCCGACCTGGACCGACTACCACGTGGCCTACCGGGCCGGTTTCCGTCATCCGCTCGACCGGGGGGCCGCCGGGCGGGCGATCCTCAAGGCCCGCCAGGGCCGGCTCCAGGACGCCGGACTCGCCCTGACGCACGGGGAGTTGGAGGCCGGCGCGAGCGGCGCGGCGGCGCCGCTGCTCGGGGTGAGCGGGATCGAGGGGAGCGTGGGTGTGGTGATGCTCGCCGACAACGTTTCCGAGCGGATCGGCCCGCGGGTGGTCGACGCGGCCCGGGAGGTGTCCGAGGCGCTGCGGTGAGCAGGCGGTGGGCCCGGCCCCGGGCCCACGGAGTGTGAAGGCGGGGTGGCCGTGCGGTGAGTGCGCAGCGCCGTCCGGGCCTGGTGGGGCAGGGGTCATTTAGGGTGGCGGGGTGTCCTCACGCGCTCGCGCCCTGGCGCTCTGCACCGCCCTCGTCGTCGCCCTGCTCGTCACCGCGGTCCTCGCCCCGCTGCCGTACTCGGTGGCGTATCCGGGGATGACGGCGAACGTCCTCGGTGAGGACAAGGGCAAGCCGGTGATCACGATCAGCGGTGCCGGGACCCGCAAGACGAGCGGCGAGCTGCGGATGACCTCGATCGTCGCCACCGGCCCGGAGGCCTCCGTCCGTCTGCCGGACATCGTCGGGGGCTGGTTCCGCTCGGACGAGGCCGTGATGCCCAGGGAGGCGGTCTATCCGGTCGGCGACAGCACCGAGGAGATCGCCGAGCACAACGCGGAGCAGATGGAGCGGTCGCAGGACACCGCCACCGAGGCCGCGCTGGGGCAGCTGAACCGGTCCGCCAAGGACGTCGAGGTCAAGCTGAGCCTCGCGGACGTCGGCGGGCCCAGCGCCGGGCTGATGTTCGCCCTCGGGATCGTCGACAAGCTGGACGGCGACGGCGCGGGGCACGACCTGACGGGCGGCCGGACCATCGCCGGTACGGGCACGATCACCGCCGACGGCACGGTCGGCGCGGTGGGCGGGGTCCCGCTCAAGACCCAGGCCGCGCACCGCGACGGCGCCTCGGTCTTCCTGGTGCCCCGCAAGGAGTGCGCCGACGCCGCCGCGGAGCTGCCGAAGGGCCTGCGGCTGATCCCCGTCACGACGCTCGACGGCGCGGTCGACGCGCTGAAGGCGCTGCGGACCGGGGGCAAGGTGCCCAGCTGCGAGGCCCCGTAGCGCCCGGGCGCCCGGCCCTGACCCATGGGACAGGCCCTGGTCACCCCTCCTTGATGAACCCCTCCTGGAGCAGCCACTCCTTGGCGACCTCGTGCGGGTCCTCGCCGTCCACATCGACCTTGCGGTTCAGCTCCTGGGCGACGGTGTTGTCGAGCGCCTTGGTGACCGGGGCCAGCACCTTGGCCATGGCCGGGTGCTTCTTCAGCGACGCGGCGTTGATCTCGGGGGCGGCGTTGTAGTTGGGGAAGAAGTGCCGGTCGTCGGCGAGGAGCCGCAGGTTCATCGCCTTGATCCGGCCGTCGGTGGTGTACACCTCGCCGAAGGTGCAGCTGCCGCCCTGCCTGATCTGGGTGTAGATGACCCCGGCGGCCATCCGCTGGACCTGGCCGGGCGGGATCTTCATGCCGTACTTCCTGGTCATGCCGGGCAGCCCGTCGTTACGGGTGGCGAACTCGTTCTCCACGCACAGGGTGACCGCGGCCGGGTCCTTCTTCAGCAGTTCGCCGAGGTCCGAGAGTGTCTTCGTGCCGTACTTCTTCTCGTCGGCGGGGCTCAGCGCCAGCGCGTAGGTGTTGTTCAGTGTCGAGGGCGGCAGCCAGACGACGCCGTTCCTGCGGTCCTCGTCGCGGACCGCCTTCCACTGCTCGATCGGGTCGACGATGGGCTCGGTGTGGCCGAGGTAGGTGATCCAGCCGGTGCCGGTGTACTCGTACGCGGCGTCCGCCGTGCCGGACCGGACGGCCTCGCGCGCGCCGATCGAGCCCTGGATGCTGGTCCGGTCGACGACCTTGGCGCCGGCCGCCTCGAAGACGATGCCCATGATCTGGCCGAGGATGATCTGCTCGGTGAACTCCTTCGAGGCCACGGTCAGCTGCGCCCCGCTGAGCGGGCGGTCCGCGTAGCCGGCGTGCGGTCCGGGCCGTACGGTGTCGGTCATCGCACTGCCGCTGACCAGCCCGCAGCCGCCGAGCGTCAGGGCGGCCAGCAGGGCCACCACGGTGCGGGAGCGGGCGGCGGGCGGGCGCCGGCGGGGCTTCATGCGGCCACCTCCAGGCCGCGCGGCCGCAGCAGCAGTTCGGCGAGCGAGGCCAGCCACTCGACGAGCAGGGCGAGCGCCACGGTCAGCACCGAGCCCAGGACGAGGACGGGCATCCGCTGGGTGACGATGCCCGCCGAGATCAGATCGCCCAGGCCGCCGCCCCCGCCGAAGGTGGCCAGCGTCGCGGTGCCGACGTTCAGCACCAGCGCGGTCCGTACGCCCGCCAGGATCAGCGGCACCGCCAGCGGCAGTTCGACCTTGCTCAGTACGCCGGTGGGGGACATGCCGATACCGCGGGCCGCCTCCGTCAGCGTCGGGTCGATGCCGCGCAGCCCGGCGATGGTGTTGGCGAGGACCGGCAGCACGGCGTAGACGACCATGCCGACGATCGCCGAGCGGGCGCCGATGCCCAGCCAGATCACCAGCAGGATCAGCAGGCCCAGGGCGGGGACGGCCTGGCCGAGGTTGGCGAAGGCCATCGCGAAGGGGGTGGCGCGCCGCAGCCGGGACCGGGTCAGTGCGATGCCCAGCGGGATCGCGATGATCAGGACGAAGAAGGTGGAGACGGCGGTCAGCTGGATGTGCTGGCGCAGTGCCAGCCACACCTTGCCGTCGTCCACCGCCTGATGGGCGATGGAGTCCAGACGGGCGCCGCGGAACCACAGCCAGGTGGCCAGCAGCGCGGCGAGCAGAAAGGCCGGCATGAAGGTCCACTTCTGCCAGCTGATCCGGCGCGCGCCGGGCGGGGCGGACGGGGTGGGCGCCTCACCGGCCGCCACCTCCCGCTGCTCCATCTCGACGTCGTCGCGGAAGGCGAGGGCCTCGTGGGTGCTCGGCCGGTGCTCGCGCCGCCGCGGACCGCTCTCCTCGCGGCGCGGCCCACCGCCGCCGTCGCCGCTCACGCCCGGCTCCCCGGACCGCCCTCGGGGCCGCCCGCGGCGCCGGTGCCCTCCTGCTCGCGCCGGGTCTGCCGGCCGTGCTCCTCCCGGAGCTCGTGCCGCTGCTCGGCGGCCTCCAGGCGGTCCGCCTCCAGCAGCTCATGGACGTTGTTCATCAGCGTCTCCATGTCGACCACGCCGATGTACTCGCCGCGCCGCCCGGTGACCGCGACCCGGCCCGTGCTGTCGGTGAGCACCGCCTCCAGGGCGTCGCGCAGCGTCGCGTCCCGGGTGACCGTGTCGGCGACCAGGGTGCCGGCCCGCGCCAGCGACCCCTTGGCGCGGGTGAGATCGCTGCGCCGCAGCCACTTGTACGGGCGGCGGTTGCGGTCCAGCAGCAGCAGTTCGTTGTGCCCGCCGGAGGCGAGCTGGTCGAAGAGCGACTGCAGCGGGTCGTCGATCCCGGCGGTGGGGAAGTCGACCACGCCCACGTCCCGTACGCGGGTCAGGTTCAGCCGCTTGAGTGCCGCTCCCGCGCCCACGAAGCCGGAGACGAAGTCGTCGGCGGGGTGGGTGAGGATCGCCTCAGGGGTGTCGAACTGGGCGATGTGGGAGCGCTCGCGGAGCACCGCGATGCGGTCACCGAGCTTGATGGCCTCGTCGAAGTCGTGGGTGACGAAGCAGATGGTCTTGCGCAGCTCGTGCTGGAGCCGGATCAGCTCGTCCTGGAGGTGGTCGCGGGTGATCGGGTCGACGGCGCCGAACGGCTCGTCCATCAGCAGGACGGGCGGGTCGGCGGCGAGCGCCCGCGCCACGCCCACGCGCTGCTGCTGGCCGCCGGAGAGCTGGCGCGGGTAGCGGCCGTGGAACTCGCCGGGGTCCAGGCCGACCAGGTCGAGCATCTCCTCGACGCGGCCCGCGATCCTGGCCCGGGACCAGCCGATCATCTTGGGGACCAGCGCGATGTTCTGGGCGACGGTCATGTGCGGGAAGAGGCCGGAGGCCTGGATGGCGTAGCCGACCTTGCGGCGCAGTTTGACCGGGTCGATGCCGGTGACGTCCTCGTCGCCGATCCGGATCCGTCCCGACGTCGGCTCGATCAGCCGGTTGATCATCTTCAGGGTGGTGGACTTGCCGCAGCCCGACGGCCCCACGAAGATCACGATCTCGCCGGCCTTGATCTCCATGCTGACGTCGTCCACCGCGGGGGCGGGGCTGCCCGGGTAGACCTTCGTCAGGTTCTCCAGCCGGATGCCCGCGCCGGAGGCGGCGGCAGCACCGGTCTTCCCGTTCGTCTCAGGCACGGATCCCCCTGGAGATGGTCAGGCGTCCGATCAGGACGTATGCGGCGTCGAAGAGCAGGGCGAGCACGGCGATCCCGAGGGTGCCGGCGAGCACCTGGTTGAGGGAGTTGGCGCTGCCCAGTGAGGCGATCCCGCGGAAGATCTCGTTGCCGAGACCGGGGCCGGAGGCGAAGGCGGCGATCGCGGCGATGCCCATCAGCATCTGGGTGGCGACCCGGATGCCGGTGAGGATCGGCGGCCAGGCCAGCGGCAGTTCGACCCGCAGCAGCCGGGCGGCGCGCGACATCCCGATGCCCTTGGCCGCGTCGACCAGCGCCGGATCCACCCCGCGCAGCCCGACGATGGCGTTGCGGACCACCGGCAGCAGCCCGTACAGGGTCAGCGCGATGACCGTCGGGGCGACGCCCAGGCCGACGACCGGGATCAGCAGGCCGATCAGGGCCAGCGAGGGGATGGTCAGGATGGTGGCGGTCGTGGTGGTGGCGAGGCTGCCCGCCCACTCGCTGCGGTAGGTGACCACGCCGATGCACACCCCCAGCAGGGTGGCGATCACCATGCACTGGAAGACCGCGCTGGCGTGCTGGTACGTGTCCATCAGCAGCTGTGCGTGCCGGTTGCCGACGTACTCCCAGAAGCTCACCCGTCGCTCTCCTCGGTCGGTCAGTCTCCCGATGCCTGCTGCACCAGCGGGATGATCCGCAACGGAACCGGATTTTCCATGACGATCGCCGTCGAGGCCCGCACAATGCCATCAAAGCCCACCACCAGGTCGATCACCCGCTGCAGATCGGCGTTGGAGCGGGCGACGAGCCTGCAGAGCATGTCCCCATGTCCCGTCGTTGTATGCAGCTCCAGCACCTCGGGAACGGTGGTCAAGTGGGCCCGTACGTCATTGCCTTGCCCCTGTTTGATCTCCAGGGTCGCGAACGCGGTCACGGGGTAGCCGAGCGCCGCCGGGTCCACGTCCGGCCCGAAACCCCTGATCACTCCATTCGACTGAAGCCGGTCGAGCCTGGCCTGGACCGTCCCGCGCGCCACCCCCAGCCGCCGAGACGCCTCCAGGACGCCGATCCGCGGCTCCTTCGCGAGCAGCTCCAGCAGCGCCCCGTCCAAATGATCGATCGCCATCGCCGGCTCCCTCGTTTTCGATGGTCATCATGTACAGATAGCCCGGCTGATCTGCGCGGCTGCTATGCATAATGCCCAGCGGATTCACAAACTATTGCGCATCTTGTGGATCGGAGGGACTCTGCGGCCATGGCAGACACCACGATGCACACCCAGCCCACCACCCCCAGCTCGGCTCGGCAGGCGGACCCCTTCCCGGTCAAGGGGATGGACGCGGTCGTCTTCGCCGTCGGCAACGCCAAGCAGGCCGCGCACTACTACTCCACCGCCTTCGGCATGAAGCGCGTCGCCTACTCCGGGCCGGAGCACGGCAACCGCGAGACCGCGAGCTATGTGCTCGAATCCGGCGGCGCCCGCTTCGTGTTCACCTCCGTCATCAAGCCCGCCACCGCATGGGGCCGCTTCCTCGCCGACCATGTCGCGGCCCACGGCGACGGCGTCGTCGACCTCGCCATCGAGGTCCCCGACGCCCGCGCCGCCTACGAGTACGCCGTCGCCCACGGCGCCACCGGCCTCGAGGAGCCCCACGAGCTCAAGGACGACCACGGCACCGTCGTCCTGGCCGCCATCGCCACCTACGGCCAGACCCGGCACACCCTCGTCGAGCGCACCGGCTACGACGGCCCCTACCTGCCCGGCTTCGTCGCCGCCGAGCCCGTGGTCGAGGCACCGCAGAAACGGTTCTTCCAGGCGATCGACCACTGCGTCGGCAATGTCGAACTCGGCAAGATGAACGAGTGGGTGGCCTTCTACAACGAGGTCATGGGCTTCACCAACATGAAGGAGTTCGTCGGCGACGACATCGCCACCGAGTACTCCGCGCTGATGTCCAAGGTCGTCGCCGACGGCACCAAGAAGGTCAAGTTCCCGATCAACGAGCCCGCGATCGCCAAGAAGAAGTCGCAGATCGACGAGTACCTGGAGTTCTACGGCGGCCCCGGCGTGCAGCACATCGCCCTCGCCACCAACGACATCGTCGCGACGGTGCGCCAGATGCGGGCCGCGGGCGTCGAGTTCCTCGACGTGCCCGACTCGTACTACGACACCCTCGGCGAGTGGGTCGGCGACACCCGCGTGCCGATCGACGAGCTGCGCGAGCTGAAGATCCTCGCGGACCGCGACGAGGACGGCTACCTGCTGCAGATCTTCACCAAGCCGGTCCAGGACCGCCCCACCGTCTTCTTCGAGATGATCGAGCGGCACGGCTCCCTGGGCTTCGGCAAGGGCAACTTCAAGGCGCTCTTCGAGGCCATCGAGCGCGAGCAGGAACGCCGCGGCAACCTCTGACCGCCGGGGGCCCACGGGCCGTACACGATCTTCCGTGTACGGCCCGCCCGCCCGTCACCCGACCTCCACCCCCAGAAGACAGCGCTGCGCGCTGGCCCCTCGTGGGAGGCTGAAGGCATGGACCTCATCGAACAGCTGCGCACCGGGCTCCCGGAGGAGACGATCCTCACCGACCCGGACGTCACCGGCTCCTACGCCCACGACATGGCGAGCTTCTGCGCGGCCGGTACGCCGGCCGTGGTCGTCCTGCCGCGCACCGTCGAACAGGTCCAGCACGTGATGCGGACCGCCACCGCCCTGCGGGTACCGGTCGTCCCCCAGGGCGCGCGGACCGGTCTGTCCGGCGCCGCCAACGCCTCCGACGGCTGCATCGTGCTCTCGCTGGTCAAGATGGACCGGATCATCGAGATCAACCCCGTCGACCGGATCGCGGTCGTCGAGCCCGGCGTCATCAACGCCGTCCTCTCCCGCGCCGTGGGCGCCCACGGCCTCTACTACCCGCCCGACCCCTCCAGTTGGGAGCAGTGCTCCATCGGCGGCAACATCGGCACCGCCTCCGGCGGCCTGTGCTGCGTCAAGTACGGCGTCACCGCCGAGTACGTCCTCGGCCTGGACGTCGTCCTCGCCGACGGCCGCCTGCTGACCACCGGCCGCCGCACCGCCAAGGGCGTCGCCGGCTACGACCTCACCCGCCTCTTCGTCGGCTCCGAGGGCAGCCTCGGCATCGTCGTACGCGCCACCCTCGCCCTGCGGCCCGAACCGCCCCGGCAGCTCGCGCTGGCCGCCGAGTTCCCCTCCGCCGCGGCCGCCTGCGAGGCCGTCTGCGAGATCATGGCGCGCGGCCACGCCCCCTCGCTGCTGGAGCTGATGGACCGTACGAGCATCCGCGCCGTCAACGACATGGCGCAGATGGGCCTCCCGGACACCACGGAGGCGCTGCTGCTGGCCGCCTTCGACACCCCCGAGCCGGCCGCCGATCTCGCCGCCGTCGGCGCGCTGTGCACCGCGGCGGGCGCCACCCAGGTCGTGCCCGCCGAGACCGCCGCTGAGTCCGACCTGCTGCTCCAGGCCCGCCGGCTGACCCTGACCGCACTGGAGAAGGTCAAGTCCGCCACCATGATCGACGACGTCTGCGTACCGCGCTCCCGGCTCGCCGAGATGCTCGACGGGACCGCCGCCATCGCCGAGAAGCACGGCCTGACCATCGGCGTCTGCGCACACGCCGGCGACGGCAACACCCACCCCACCGTCTGCTTCGACGCCGCCGACCCCGACGAGTCCCGCCGGGCCCGCGAGTCCTTCGACGACATCATGGCGCTCGGCCTGAGCCTGGGCGGCACGATCACCGGCGAACACGGCGTCGGCGTCCTGAAGAAGGAGTGGCTGGCCCGCGAACTCGGGCCCGTTGGCCTGGAGTTGCAGCGCGGCATCAAGGAAGTCTTCGACCCGCTGGGCCTGTTGAACCCCGGAAAGCTCTTCTGACGCGCACCCCGCCCGGCCCCCTCCCGCGGAATCCCTCCCGCCCCCGGACCGTTGTCAGAACCACAGGGGGCGCACCCGCCTGTCGTGTCCATGGCCCCCGCCCCGCCGCCCCCGCCCGCCGCCTCATAGAGTCCCCCCATGGACTCCTTGATCCCCGGTATCGCCCTGCTCGTACTCGCCGTCGCCATGGTGGCCTCGGCCACCGACCGCCGCTCCAAGACCCTCGACCGCCGCCTCCAGCGGCTGGAGCGGAAGGTCGACCTGCTCCTGGCCGAGGCCGGTGTCCAGGAGCCCGCGGACCCCCGTATGGCCGAGATCGACGACCTGCTGGCGCAGGGCAAGAAGATCCAGGCGATCAAGGTGCACCGCGAGCTGACCGGCTCCGGGCTCGCCGAGGCCAAGGAGGCGGTCGAACGCCGGATGCGCTGACGGCCGCCTGGGCAGAGGATGGCCGGAAGGACCGCCGGGCCCGTCCGCCGGGCCGCCTGAGCCCACCCCAGGGAGCGAGAGCCGATGGCAGCGACCGAAGCGACCAGTGCCGCCGATGAGTACGACGTCATCGTGCTGGGCGGGGGTCCGACCGGCGAGAACCTCGCCGACCGGGCGCACGCCGCCGGACTGAGCGCGGTGATCGTGGAGAGCGAACTGCTCGGCGGCGAGTGCTCCTACTGGGCCTGCATGCCCAGCAAGGCCCTGCTGCGCCCGGTCACCGCCCGCTCCGAGGCCCGCCGGGTGCCCGGCCTCAAAGAGGCCGCGGACGTCCCGCTGGACGCCTCCGCCGTACTCGCCCACCGCGACGCCTTCGCCTCCTACTGGAAGGACGACGGACAGGTCCGCTGGCTCGACTCGGCCGGCATCGACCTGGTGCGCGGACAGGGCCGGCTGGCCGGGCCCCGCCGGGTCGTCGTCGACGGGGGCCGGGTGCTCACCGCACGGCACGCGGTCGCGGTGTGCACCGGCAGCCGCGCGGTGCTGCCCGACATTCCGGGACTCGCCGTCGCCAGGCCCTGGACCAGCCGCGACGCCACCAGCGCCAAGGCCGTACCGGGCCGGCTGGTGGTGGTCGGCGGGGGCGTGGTGGGCGTGGAGATGGCCACCGCCTGGCGGGCCCTGGGCGCCTCCGTGACGCTCCTCGTCCGCGGCGACGGGCTGCTGCCCCGTATGGAGCCGTTCGCCGGCCATCTCGTCGCCGAATCGCTCGCCGAGGCGGGCGCGTTCCTGCGCACCGGCGTGGAGGTGCGGGAGGTGCGCCGGGAGGCCCCGGGCGGCCCGGTGACCGTCGTCCTGGACACCGGCGACGAGATCGTCGCCGACGAACTGCTGATCGCCACCGGACGGGCCCCGCGCACCGACGACCTGGGCCTGGAGACGGTGGGACTTGCGCCCGGCTCCTGGCTGGAGGTCGACGACAGCTGCCGGGTGACGGGGGTGACCGGCGGCTGGCTCTACGGCGTCGGCGACGTCAACCGCCGCGCCCTGCTGACCCACCAGGGCAAGTACCAGGCCCGGATCGCCGGCGCCGCGATCGCCGCCCGGGCCCGGGGCGTCCCGATCCTGGAGTCCGACCCCTGGGGCGCGCACTCCGCCACCGCGGACACCCGCGCCGTCCCGCAGGTCGTCTTCAGCGACCCCGAGGCCGCCTCGGTGGGCCTGACCGCCGCCGCGGCGGAGCGGGCCGGGTACCGGACCCGGGTGGTCGACCAGGACCTGGGGGCGGTGGCCGGGGCCTCCCTGTACGCGGACGGCTACCGCGGCCGCGCCCGGATGGTCGTCGACCTGGACCGCGAGGTGCTGCTCGGCGCCACCTTCGTCGGCCCCGGCGTCGGCGAGCTGCTGCACTCGGCGACGGTCGCGGTGGCGGGCGAGGTCCCCATCGAGCGGCTGTGGCACGCGGTACCGGCGTACCCGACGATCAGCGAGGTGTGGCTGCGGCTGCTGGAGTCCTATCGCGGCTAGGCCCTGCCCCCTCCCCAGGGCCCACCGCAGCCGGAACCCGCCATCAGCGAGGCCGGCCCGGCTCGCTGCCGCGCCGGCCCCTGGAGCAGGCCCTAAGGACGCACTCCCCGGGTGCTTGCCGGGCACCCCGTTACGCCCCGGCCTGGGGAGGCTCGTCGGAGGACCAGGGCTCGCCCGGCCACGGATCGTCCCGCGACGTCAGCGCCAGCAGCTCGCTCAGCCCTTTGTCCAGGCCCAGATGCCGCTGCTCGGCCCCGGGCGGGACCACCCGCAAGGTGCGCTCCAGCCACGCCGAGACCGCCGCGGCCGGTGCCTGAAGGAGGGCCTCGCCGTCCGGGGAGTTCAGCGCCATACAGACCACGCTGCGGCCGTCCACCTTCGTCGGCCACACCCGCACATCGCCCTGGCCGCACGGCCGGAACACGCCCTCGACGAGCAGTTCGCGGGCGAACGTCCAGGTGACGGGCGAGTCCGAACCCACATGGAAGGTGACATGGACGGCATAGGGGTCATCCGTCCGGTACGTCAGCCGCGCCGGCACCGGAATACTGCGCTCCGGCGACAGGACAAGGCCCAGCTCCAGTTCTCGTTCCACCACGGTGTGCATGCGGTCCGCCTCTCGTGTTCTCCTGCGCGGACCTGGGACGGGCCCGCACCCACTAGAGAGGCGCCCGGCGCCCGACCCTTACGCGACTTCGTACAACTTTTTTCCCGGGCCTCTTCCAGGTGGTCGTGGGCGGGCAGGAGCACGCTGCGACCCGGGGTCTGATAGATGTGGACGCCGCGTTGCGGCAGACTGCTGCCCACACCCACCAGGCCGAGTACAGATACGGGACTTCGGACATGAGCGCCCCTACCTCAGGATCCGCCGGCGGCAGCCCCACGCCAGGCTTCTACCCGGACCCGTCCATCCCCGGCTACATCCGGTACTGGAACGGTGCCGCATGGGTGCCGGGCACCAGCCGGCCCGCCCCCGCGGAGGGCGAGGCGATGCCCGCGCCGCCGCCCGGCGCGGTCCCGGCGCCGTCCCCCAAGCCGTCGGTTCCCCTTGAGCAGGGCCCCGTGTCGGTCGTCGAGGAGACCGGGCCGGTCTTCCTCGACGAGGAGGCGGCCGGCGGCAGCGGGGTTCCCGAGGTCCGCCGCAGCGGTGAGACCGAGGCCCGGCCCGCCGCCGCGAGCTGGGACGACCCGGCCCGCCTGCACGGCACCGGCCCCGAACCGGCCTCCGCCTGGCAGGCCGACGCCTCCCGGCAGAGCGGCTTCGGCGGCGAGGCCGACCGCCGGGTCTCCTGGGGCTCGCCGGACCAGGCGCCGCCGGGGACGCCGTCGGGCGGCGCTTCCTGGGGCGGGGTGCCGCCGCAGCGCGACGAGCGGACCGGAGCGGCCGACGTACCCGGTACGTCCTCGTCGGCCACGCCCGCGCCGCGCCCGACCGAGGCCCCGGCCGACGGGACGGTCACCATCCGTGCCGTCAACCCGGCCGGGCGCCGCCCGGACTCCGGCGACCAGGGCACCACGGCGATCCGCGCGGTACGGCCCAACGCCGGTCAGGCAGCCCAGGCAGCCCAGCCCGCCAAGGCCAACGAGACCATGGCGATCCGCGTCTCCGGCGCCGGGCGGCCGCAGTCCACCGCCCCCGCCGGCGGCGCCCCGCAGTCGCTGCCGTCCGGCGGCCAGCAGCAGGGCCGGCCCGCACCGCAGAACCAGGCCCCCGCCCCGCACAGCCCCGCACAGCACCCCGGCCGGCAGGCGCCCGCGCCGTCGGCCGGGTTCCCCGCGCAGGGCGGCGGCGCGTCCCCGGCGCAGGGCGGCGGCGCCGAGGGCGTCATCCCCTGGAAGCCGCCGACCGACAACGACCCCTTCTTCGCCGCCGCGCAGGCCGCACAGGGCCACCCGGCCGGGCTCGGCCGCAGGCTGGCGGCCCGGCTGATCGACACACTGGTGCTGGGCGCGGTCACCGCCGCGGTGGCCGTCCCCATGTGGAGCACGGTCACCGACCACATCGACGCCAAGGTCGAGGCGGCCAAGCAGTCCGGCCGCCAGGTGACGGTCTATCTGATCGACGGCACCACCGCCCCGGTCCTCGCCACGATCCTGGCCGTCCTGCTGGTCGGCGGCGCGCTCTACGAGGCGCTGCCGATGCTCAAGTGGGGCCGCACCCTGGGCAAGAAGCTGTGCGGGATCAGGGTCCTGGACATCGAGAGCCATGACACCCCGACGCTGGCCGCCGCGCTCAAGCGCTGGTTCCTCTACAGCGTGCTCGGCGTGCTGGCCGTCGGCGTGGTGAACGTGGTGTGGTGCGTCTTCGACCAGCCGTGGCGGCAGTGCTGGCACGACAAGCTGGCGCGCACCTTCGTCGCGTCCGACTGACGGCCTTCGCGGCCGGCGGCCCGGGCCGGCCGCCGTCCCGGTGGGCGCGGTACCCCGCCGGTGCGGCCCCCGTACGCCGATCGGACCTCGCCGGATGCGGTCCGCCCCGGCAGGGGGTCGACTCGGGCCATGAGTACCGAGCAGCCCGGAAACGGCACCCCCGGCAACGGCTCACCGCAGGGCGGCGGCACGGGCGGCGGCGAAGGCCCGCCGCCTCCGGGAGGGCAGCCGCCCCCGGGAGGTGCTCCGCCGCCCCCGCCGCCGGGAGGATCGCCGTACGGCGTCGGCCCGTATGACCGTGACCCCTACGGCGGGCAGTACGGGGCGGCCGATCCGCTGGCCGGGATGCCGCCGCTGGCGCACCGCGGCCGGCGTCTGGTGGCGCGCATCATCGACGCGATCCTGATCGGTGTGCCGGTCTCCGTGATCATGTCCGTGCTCGTCGGCGGGGTGGACTACGTCAGCACCAGCAACGTCGAGGCCGGCAAACAGTGGACGGTATCGGGCGTCACGATGCTGGCCTACCTCGTCTACGAGGGGCTGATGCTCTCCAGCCGCGGTCAGACCGTCGGCAAGATGGCGATGAAGATCCGGGTGGCGATGCTCGTGAACGGCACGGTCCCGACCCCCCAGGCGGCCTGGATCCGGGCCGCGGTCTATACGCTGCCGGAGGTCGTGCCGTGCTGCGGCCCCATCTTCTGGCTGGTCAACGTCCTGTGGTGCACCTGGGACAAGCCGTATCAGCAGTGTCTGCACGACAAGGCGGCGAAGACCGTGGTGGTCTCCACGGAGACGGGCCGCGGGCCCGGCCCTGAACCGTCGTAGAGCCCTAGGACTCGGCGGCGCCGGCCTCGCGCGCCCCTGCCGCCGGGGCGACCCGCGCCCGTGCCGGGCGTCCGCACGGCGATGACGGCGAGGGCGCGGACGGCTGTGTCTGGGCCGGCGGGGCCTGCAACGCCACGGGCGCGGCCGGTGCCTTGGCCCTTCCGCCGTGCCGCCGCACCACCCTCACCACGCCCGGGATCGGCGCCGTCATGGCGACCAGCAGCCCGAGCCCGAGCCCGGCGATGGCGATGACCGCGACCCCGATCCCGGTCTGCGTCTGGGAGAGCAGCAGCATCGCGAGGGTGGAGAGAAAGACGGTGGCCGAACCGTAGGCGAGCTGGGTGGCAGTCGGACGAGGCATGGCGGAATCCGTCCTCGGAGGGTCGGCAGGGGGGTCGGTCAAGGTCGCGCCATCACACGAGCCTACGGTCCTTACTGCCCGAGCGGAACGCCAGGTAAGCGTGACCTAACCCACGGTGCGGAGGCACGGGGGCGCACACGGCACCGGTCCGGTCGAACACCTGGGTGTGTCATGGCTGTTCGGGACGGGGGCGCATGCGCGACAGGCATATACGCCCGGCTCCTGCCCCTGTGCGCGCCGCCCTGGGGCCCGTGTGCGACAGCCGCGATGCGAAAACCGCTCAACGTATTTCGCTGACGTGACCAAGTCAAGACCTGTCTTTTTCCCCGTACTTCCGGTCGAATGCCCTCGAACAGTGACCGCGTCTAGGGGAGGACAGCGCGAAGTGAGAGACCACAGAAGGGTGTTCAGACCGGCCGCCCTGGCCACGGCGATCGCCGCGATCGGGGCGGCCGCTTTGTCTTCGGGGGTGGCCACCGCCGACCCGCAGGGACCGTCGCCCGCCGCCAAGCGCCATGACCCGGCGCCCGAGCGGACCGTGGACCACGACCTCAAGGGGCCGTTCAGCGACAGGCAGGAGGCGGCGCGCAAGGAGGCCCTCCAGCAGGTCATCTCCGGTGACGCCAAGGCCACCGAGCGGGACGGCTCGCGGGTCGTCAAGCTCGGCCGCAGCAAGTACGTCGAGCTGGCCCGGGAGAAGACCGACCGGATCTTCACCGTCCTCGTGGACTTCGGCGACAAGGTCGACGACACCACGATGTTCGACCCGGACGGCGACGGCCCCAAGCCCCCGGTCAAGAAGTACGGCGGCGACGCCGGGCCGGCGCACAACCAGATAGCCGAGCCGGACCGTGCCAAGGACAACAGCACGGCCTGGCAGAAGGACTACAACCGGCAGCACTTCCAGGACCTGTACTTCTCGCACGACAAGAAGAAGCAGTCGCTCGCCAAGTACTACGAGAAGCAGTCCTCGGGCCGCTACTCCGTCGAGGGCGAGGTCTCCGACTGGGTCAAGGTCGACTGGAACGAGGCCCGCTACGGCTCCAACTACTGCGGCCAGACCAACTGCTCCAACGCCTGGGACCTGATCCGCGACGGCGTCAACCAGTGGGCCAAGGACCAGAAGGCGGCCGGCCGTACCGACGCCCAGATCAAGACCGACCTCGCCAAGTACGACCAGTGGGACCGCTACGACCACGACGGCGACGGCAACTTCAACGAGCCCGACGGCTACATCGACCACTTCCAGATCGTGCACGCCGGCGAGGACGAGTCCGCCGGCGGCGGCGTCCAGAAGACCAACGCCATCTGGGCGCACCGCTGGTACGCGTACGGCACCGACGCCGGCAAGACCGGACCGGGCGAGAACAAGGCCGGCGGTACCCAGATCGGCGACACCGGCCTGTGGGTCGGCGACTACACGATGCAGCCCGAGAACGGCGGACTCGGCGTCTTCGCCCACGAGTACGGTCACGACCTGGGCCTGCCGGACGAGTACGACACCTCCGGCACCGGCGAGTCCTCGGTGGACTTCTGGTCGCTGATGTCGGGCGGCTCCTGGCTCGGCACCGGCAAGGACTCCATCGGCGACCTGCCCGGCGACATGAGCGCCTGGGACAAGCTGCAGCTGGGCTGGCTCAACTACGGCAAGGCGAAGGCCGCCACCAAGTCCACCCACAAGCTGGGCGTCGCCGAGTACAACACCAAGGACAAGCAGGCGGTGGTCGTCGAGCTGCCCGCCAAGGCGGTCAAGACCGACATCGTCGCGCCCGCGGAAGGCTCCAAGCAGTGGTGGAGCGACATGGGCAACGACCTGAAGAACACCCTGTCCCGGCCGGTCGACCTGACCGGCAAGGCCAAGGCGTCGCTGACGCTCAAGGGCTGGTGGGACATCGAGAAGGACTACGACTACCTCTACGCCGAGGTCTCCACCGACGGCGGCGCCAACTGGACGGCGCTGGACGGCACCGCGGGCGGCAAGGCCATCCCGCGTGACGGCAGCGACAAGCCCGCGCTGACCGGCACCGTGACCGCCTACCAGGACCTCGTCTACCCGCTGGACGCCTACGCGGGCAAGAAGTTCGACCTGCGCTTCCGCTACCAGACCGACGGTGGCGCCGCCCAGAAGGGCTTCGCGGCCGACGCCGTCAGCGTGCTCGCCGACGGGCAGCCGCTGTTCAGCGACAACGCCGAGGGCGGCGACAACGGCTGGACCAGCAAGGGCTTCTCGCGCATCGGGGCGTCCTTCACCAAGGACTACCCGCAGTACTACATCGCCGAGAACCGCCAGTACGTGTCGTACGACAAGACCCTCAAGGTCGGCCCGTACAACTTCGGCTGGACCACCGCCAAGCCGGGCTGGGTGGAGCACTTCCCGTACCAGAACGGCGTGCTGATCTGGCTGTGGGACACCTCGCAGCCGGACAACAACGTCGGCCAGCACCCCGGCTACGGCCAGATCCTCCCCATTGACGCGCACCCCAAGGCCGAGCGCTGGGCCGACGGCAAGCTGATGCGCAACCGCTTCCAGTCCTACGACTCGACCTTCACCCGCTACCGGACCGACGCCCTCACCCTCCACAAGGACGGCAAGCCGGTGACGATCAAGTCCAAGCGCGGTGTGACGCTCTTCGACGACCGGCACGGCGTCTACTACGACAAGGCGAACCCGACCGGTGGTGTGATCGTTACTGACACCAACACCCGGATCAAGATCGCCAAGGAGGCCAAGGACGGCTCCACGGTGACGCTCCAGGTGGGTCCCGCAGGTAAGTAAAAGATAAAAGCCGCAGGTCAGAGTCGAATCGGCCGTCGCCCACTAGCGGGCGGCGGCCGATTCGCGTTTAGATGCATCCTGCAGTTCCTTGTTGACGTCGAGTCTCACGGGGGAGATATGTCCATGTCCGGTGGCGGCTTCATCAGGCTTCCCGGCGGAAGCGTGGTGGTCGCCCTGTCGCTGCCCAGACCGCCCCACGGCCCGCGGTCCGGCCCGTACGACTGCGGCTGCCGGGTCCGGGTCCTGGTCCACGCCGTGAACCGCCAGCGCGCCCTGACCAGGCTGCGCAACCTCGGCCTGCGCTCCGTCTACCTCCGCGGCAACACCGAGCCGCCGACGCCCGACGAGATCACCGCCGTACTCCACCACCCGGACGGCCTGGTCTGGCGCGAGACCCCGGACGACGACACGGAGTCCTGGCACCCGATACGCGCACTGCTGCGGCCCCAGGCCCACCCGGCCGCGACGGCCGGGCCCGCCCCGGCCCCGGCCGTGACGCCCGGGCCGGCTCCGGCTCCGGCGCCCATGCCGGCCCCGGTGCTCGGACCCCCGGGCGGCGGGACGGCGGGCAGGGGGCGGGCGGCCTGAGGCCGCGGCGGGCTCAGCCGCCGGCGACCACCGGTTTGCCGGTGAGCTCGGCGCCCGCCGCCCGCAGCTCCTCGATGGCCCGCTCGGTGGTGTGCGGGAGGACGCCGGCCGTCAGGTCCAGCAGGACATGGGTGCGCAGCCCGGCCCGCAGCGCGTCGAGGGCGGTGGCCCGTACGCAGTGGTCGGTGGCGATGCCGACCACGTCGACCTCGGTGACGCCGTGGTCGCGCAGCCAGTCCGCCAGCGGGGTGCCGGTCTCGTCGGTGCCCTCGAAACCGCTGTACGCGCCGGTGTGGGCGCCCTTGTCGAAGACCGCGTCGATCGCGCCGGAGGCGATGGCCGGCGCGAAGTTGGGGTGGAATCCGCTGCCCTCGGTGCCGGCGACGCAGTGCACCGGCCAGGTGCGTTCGTAGTCGGGGTGGTCGGAGAAGTGATCACCCGGGTCGATGTGGTGGTCCCGGGTGGCCACGACGTGCCGGTAGCAGCCGCCGGCCGTCTGCCCGATCAGATCGGTGATGGCCGCCGCGACGTCCGCACCTCCCGCCACCGCGAGACTGCCGCCCTCGCAGAAGTCGTTCTGCACGTCAACGACGATCAATGCCCGGTGCATGGTGCGTGCCTTCCGGCTGGGAGTCGGTGGGGGAGGGGCGCGGCGCGGTGGTGTGACCGAGGGTAGCCACTGGAGGGGGATTGCGGGAGCGCCCTACACATACTCGGTGGGAATGACCGCCTCCCCCCGCGACAGCTGGGTCGCCGACAGGGGCAGGCCGGCGCGGGCGGCGATATGCCGGTCCCGGGCGGCGTCCAGCGGCTCGCGGGCCACGATCTGGCCGGCGCTCACCAGCGGGACCTGCAGCTGCCGGTCGTCCAGCTCCGCCGGGACCGGCCCGGTGCCGACGACCTCGGCCGCCGCGACGCCGTCCTCGTCGAGCCGGCGGGCGGCCCACTTGCGGCCGCCGACCGAGGTCTTGGCGCCCATCGACTTCTTCGCCACCGGCCGCAGCGGCGCGCCCGGCTCGTCGCTGTCGGCGCGGGCGACCAGCTTGTAGACCATCGAGCAGGTCGGGTGCCCGCTGCCGGTCACCAGCTGGGTGCCGACCCCGTACGCGTCCACCGGCGCGGCGGCCAGTGAGGCGATGGCGTACTCGTCCAGATCGCTGGTCACCACGATCTTGGTCTTGGTGGCGCCCAGCTCGTCCAGCTGCTGGCGCACGCGGTGGGCGATCAGCAGCAGATCGCCGGAGTCGATCCGTACGGCGCCGAGGCCGGGGCCGGCCACCTCCACGGCGGCGCGCACCGCCTCGGTGACGTCGAAGGTGTCCACCAGCAGGGTGGTGCCGCTGCCGAGGGTGTCGACCTGCGCGGTGAAGGCGTCCCGCTCGGTGTCGTGCAGCAGGGTGAAGGCGTGGGCGCTGGTGCCGACGGTGGGGATGTTGTAGCGGAAGCCGGCCGCCAGGTCGGAGGTGGTGTGGAAGCCGCCGACGTACGCGGCGCGGGACGCGGCCACCGCGGCGAGCTCGTGGGTGCGGCGGGCGCCCATCTCCATCAGCGGGCGGTCGCCGGCCGCCACCGACATCCGGGAGGCGGCCGCGGCCACCGCGGAGTCGTGGTTGAGGATCGAGAGGATCACCGTCTCCAGGAGGACCGCCTCGGCGAAGGTGCCCTCGATGCGCATGACCGGGGAGCCGGGGAAGTAGACCTCGCCCTCCGGGTAGCCCCAGATGTCGCCGCGGAAGCGGTAGTCGGCCAGCCATGTGAGGGTCGGCTCGTCGAGGATGCCGCGCTCACGCAGAAAGCCCAGGATGGTCTCGTCGAAGCGGAAGTTCTCCACCGCGTCCAGCACCCGGCCGGTGCCGCCCACCACGCCGTAGCGGCGGCCCTCGGGCAGCCGGCGGGTGAAGACCTCGAAGACCGAGCGGCGGTCCGCCGTGCCGGACCGCAACGCGGCCTGCAGCATGGTGAGTTCGTACTGGTCGGTGAAGAGCGCAGTCGACGGCACGGCCACCGGCAGCCCCAGGTCTGCTGTGTTCATGGTCAAGATGCTACCCCCATTACTCGTCACTTTGACGATAGTGGGGCGGATGCCCCCGGGCGCCTCCGGGAGCGGATGTGCGCAACGCGCCGACGCGGCCTGCGCGAGGGGCATTTGTGCGCCGCCCGCCCCCGGGTGGCAGCATGGGGCCTGTGAGTGCCCACCCGTCCCCAGCGATCACGCTCCGGCCGTACCGCTGCACGCTCAGTGTCCCGGTCGAGATCGAGCGTCCCGAGTCGAGCGAGGCCCCCTTCGAGGTCGCCGAACCCGACGTCCCGTGGGTCACGATCGTCCACAACGACCCCGTCAACCTCATGAGCTACGTCTCCTATGTCTTCCAGACGTACTTCGGCTACTCCAAGGACAAGGCGCACCAGCTGATGCTCGACGTCCATCACAAGGGCCGCGCCGTGGTCTCCAGCGGCAGCCGCGAGGAAATGGAACGGGACGTGCAGGCCATGCACGGCTACGGCCTGTGGGCGACCCTTCAGCAGGACCGCCGATGACCGGGCACTTCGAGCCGCTGCCCGACGGCGGCGCCGCCGTACCGCTCGACGAGGTCGAGATCTCCATCCTGCGCAGCCTGGCCGTCCAGCTGATCGAGCTGCTCGGCCCGGGCGAGGAGGCCACCGACAGCGAGAGCGACGACCTGCTGGCGTCGATCTTCAACGACGGCCCCAGCGAACCGCCCGCCGACCCGGTCCTGGCCCGTCTCTTCCCCGACGCCTACGGCGGTCCCGACCTCGTCCCGGACGACGACGTACGCGCCGCCGCCGCCGAGTTCCGCCGCTACACCGAGAACGACCTGCGCTCCCGCAAGCGCGAGGACGCCCTCACGCTGATCCGCGGCCTGGACACGCTCGCGCCGGCCGGGGAGGACGCCGTGCTGCGGCTCAAGCCCGGCGAGTGCCGGCAGTGGCTGGGCGCCCTCAACGACCTCAGGCTGGCCATCGGCACCCGTCTGGAGGTCACCGACGAGGAAGACGGCGGCGAGCTGCTGCGCCTGCCGGACAGCGACCCGCGCAAGCCGATGGTGATGGCCTACCTGTGGCTCGGCGGCCTCCAGGAGACGCTGGTCGAGTCGCTGATGGGCTGACCGCCCCGGGCGCGCCGTCCGGGCGCCCGGGTGTTCGCTCAGCGGATGCTCAAATCCGGATAACGATCGCGTCACACCATCCCGTGCGTCTTGCCGGTCTATGTGTGGTTTGCCCCGATTTTCCCGCGGTGTGACGCGCGGCATCCGTAGTCGATCAACAAAGTTGCGTGATAAATGTTCACGACCTGCCGTAAGTGACGCCACCCCTGTCGCTGCGGGAGCGCTGTGCCGGCCGACCGTCGGCGTGCAGGAACTCCATCCGGGGGGATCGGGACCCGATCCGGACAGACCGGGTCGGTATGGAGAAAGGCACACCAACTAATGACCTCTGTGCAGGTCGGCAAGAAGAACGACGGCAGTGAGGCCGCTGACAACGCCCCCGAAGAGGGCTATCAGCGGGGGCTGGGGAACCGGCAGATCCAGATGATCGCCATCGGTGGCGCCATCGGTACCGGTCTCTTTCTCGGAGCCGGAAAAGCGATCTCGAAGGCCGGGCCGAGCATCATCCTCGCCTACGCCATCGTCGGTCTCGTCATCTTCTTCATCATGCGGGCCCTGGGCGAACTGCTCATGTACCGGCCCGTCTCCGGATCCTTCTCGGAGTACGGCCGCGAATTCCTGGGCCCGTTCGTCGGCTTTGTGACCGGCTGGACGTACTGGCTTTTCTGGGTCGTCACCGGCATCACGGAAGTGACCGCGGCGGCCACCTATATCCATTACTGGAACGCGGACATACCGCAGTGGCTGTCGGCACTGGTCTTCACCGTTGCGCTCTTCGGAATCAACCTGATCTCCGTAAAGCTCTTCGGTGAGCTGGAATTCTGGTTCTCGATGGTCAAGGTCACCGCGATCATCGGCATGATCCTCATCGGCCTCGGCGTGATCATCCTCGGCTTCTCCGACGCCGGTGACACCGCCTCCTTCAGCCTCCTGTGGTCCGACGGCGGATTCTTCCCCAAGGGCATCGGCGGCACGCTGATGACGCTGCAGATCGTGATGTTCGCCTTCCTCGCCGTCGAGCTCGTCGGCGTCACCGCGGGCGAGGCGACCGACCCGAAGAAGACCCTGCCCAAGGCCATCAACACCGTGCCGTGGCGGATCGGCCTCTTCTACATCGGCGCGCTGATCATCATCCTGTCGGTCGTCAGCTGGACGGTCTTCAAGCCGAACGTCAGCCCGTTCGTCGCCGCCTTCCAGCAGATCGGCCTGCCCGCCGGCGCCGGCATCGTCAACTTCGTCGTGCTGACCGCCGCGCTCTCCTCGGCCAACTCCGGGATGTACTCCACCGGCCGGATGCTGCGCGACCTCGCGCTCAACGGCCAGGGCCCGAAGTTCTTCACCCAGCTGAGCAAGAACGGGCTGCCCACCTGGGGCACCGGCGTCTCGGTCGCGATGATGCTCGTCGGCGTCTGGATCAACTACCAGTGGCCCGGCGAGGCGTTCAACTACGTCGTCTCCTTCGCCACCATCTCCGGTATGTGGGCCTGGATCGTCATCCTGGCCTCGCAGCTGCGCTACCGCGCCAAGGCCAACCGCGGTGAGCTGCCGCAGTCCGACTTCAAGGCTCCGGGAGCCCCGTACACCTCGATCTTCGCGCTGGCCTTCATCGGCATGGTGATCGTGATGATGGGCATCGACCCGGACGCCCGGATCTCGCTCTACGCGGCCCCCGTGTGGGCGCTGATCCTGACGGTCGGCTACCTCTGCATCAAGCGGCGGGACGCGGCCAAGGCCCTGACGAAGCAGGACTAACCGCTCCGCTTGTCCAGCATGCGGGCCCGTACGTACCACCCTTCGGTACGTACGGGCCCTCCGCTTATTCTTGGCGCCATGCTGACCCTCACCAAGGCCCTCTACGACCAGATCGTCGAGCACTCCCGCCAGGACCACCCCGACGAGGCCTGCGGCGTGGTCGCGGGCCCGGCCGGCTCCGGCCGCCCCGAGCGGTTCATCCCCATGCTGAACGCCGCCCGCTCGCCCACGTTCTACGAGTTCGACTCCTCGGACCTGCTCAAGCTCTACCGCGAGATGGACGACCGGGACGAGGAGCCGGTGATCATCTACCACTCGCACACCGCCACCGAGGCCTACCCCTCGCGCACCGACATCTCCTACGCGAACGAGCCCGGCGCCCATTACGTCCTGGTTTCCACCGCCGACACCGACGACGCCGGACCCTTCCAGTTCCGCTCCTTCCGGATCGTCGACGGCGCCGTCACCGAGGAAGACGTCGAGGTCGTGGCGGAGTACTCCTGACCGCACCGGGGCCGCCGGAGTGATCGCGTCCCACCTGTCGTACAGCAAACGTCCGCATCATGGGACGAGGTTCCAATACCCGGACCGGGAATCGATACGATGACCGCATGGTTGACCACGACGTGAGCGAGAAGAGCCCGGGCATGCAGCTGCTCGCTCCGCTCGCCACGCGTCGCTCCGCATCCGCCCTGCTGGGCGCGTTCGGCTGCGGAGCCGCACGGCTGCACGTCGATCTGTGCCGCCTCTCCAGCGCCATCTGTCCGCGCTGCGCCGCCGCCTGACCCGGCCCACACCGGCCGCCCGGCGCGCCACGCCGCACTCCGCACCTCCGCGTCACCCGGCGCCCCCGGCACGCCCGCCGCCGCGCCACCGGACGCACCGCACCCGCCACCGCACTCACTCCGACAGGAGCACTTCCCATGGCCATCGAGGTCCGAATCCCCACCATCCTGCGCACCTACACCGACGGCCAGAAGGCCGTCGAGGGCAGCGGAGAGACCCTCGCCGACCTCTTCACCGACCTCGACAGCCGGCACGCCGGCATCCGGGAGCGCCTCGTCGACGGTGAGCAGCTGCGCCGCTTCGTGAACGTCTACCTCAACGACGAGGACGTCCGCTTCCTGGAAGGCATCTCCACCAAGCTCGCCGACGGCGACAGCGTGACGATCCTGCCGGCGGTAGCCGGAGGAATGAGCTGACGGTGCGTTACGACTCCCCGCTGGCGGCGGTCGGGAACACCCCTCTCGTCCGCCTCCCGCGCCTCTCGCCCTCCGACGACGTCCGCATCTGGGCGAAGCTGGAGGACCGCAACCCCACGGGCTCCGTCAAGGACCGGCCCGCGCTGCACATGATCGAACAGGCCGAGAAGGACGGCCGGCTCACCCCCGGCTGCACGATCCTCGAGCCGACCAGCGGCAACACCGGCATCTCGCTCGCCATGGCGGCCAAGCTCAAGGGCTACCGCATGGTCTGCGTGATGCCGGAGAACACCTCCTCCGAGCGGCGCGAGCTGCTCGCCATGTGGGGTGCCGAGATCATCTCGTCGCCCGCGGCCGGCGGCTCCAACACGGCCGTACGGGTCGCCAAGGAGCTCGCCGCCGAGCACCCGGACTGGGTGATGCTCTACCAGTACGGCAACCCCGACAACGCCGGTGCGCACTACGCCACCACCGGCCCGGAGATCCTCGCCGACCTGCCCTCCATCACCCACTTCGTGGCCGGTCTGGGCACCACGGGCACCCTGATGGGCGTCGGCCGCTATCTGCGCGAGCAGGTCCCCGGCGTTCAGATCGTCGCCGCCGAACCGCGCTACGACGACGTGGTCTACGGCCTGCGCAACCTCGACGAGGGCTTCATCCCCGAGCTCTACGACGAGTCCGTGCTCACCACCCGCTTCTCGGTCGGCTCCGAGGACGCGGTCCGCCGCACCCGCGAACTCCTCGCCGAGGAAGGCATCTTCGCGGGCATCTCCACCGGCGCGGCGCTGCACGCCGCGATCGGCGTCGGCAAGAAGGCCGTCAAGGCGGGCCGCAGCGCCGACATCGTCTTCATCGTCGCCGACGGCGGCTGGAAGTACCTCTCCACCGGCGTGTACACCGCCGAGACGACCGAGGCCGCGATCGCGACGCTGCAGGGCCAGCTGTGGGCGTAGGGCCTGTCCCGGGCCGCTGACACCGGGCGGTGCGGCGCGGCCGGTGCGGTCCGCGCCCGACTCCCGCCGCCGTGGCTGACCGCCGCGGCGGCGGGAGTCTTTGAGGGCGGGGGTCTCCCGGCGCGATTTCGGGACACCCGGGCGGATTCCGGGACACCCGGGCGGAGAGATGCCCGCGGCGACGATGATCGGCCACAATGGCGGGAGTCCGGCGGCACGGCGGACGGCGGCCACGTCGTACGGCCGTACGCAGGCGACAGCCGGACTGGTGATTCCGCCCACAGCTCGCCCCGCCGGAGGAGCCACACGACCTTTTGCGCCTTACGCTCGTGGGCACCGCACAGACCGCCCAGGACCCGGCAGCTACCCGGCAAGGCCCCGCCGGGACACCCGCATGGAGCCTTCCCCAAGCTCTCAACTGCGTTCGAGCAGGGGAGGCCCAGCCCGCCGCCCCCGCCCACGGAGGTTCACGCCCGTATGAAGCTCACCGTCGTCGGATGCTCGGGGTCGTTCCCTTCCATGGAATCGGCCTGCTCGAGCTACCTCGTGGAGGCCGACGGCTTCAGGCTGCTCCTCGATATGGGCAACGGCGCCCTCGGCGAGCTGCAGCGCCACTCCGGCCTCTATGACCTCGATGCCGTGCTCCTGTCGCATCTGCACGCCGATCACTGCATCGACCTGTGCGGATACTTCGTCGTGCGCTACTACCGCCCGGACGGCGGACGGTGCGCGCCGATGCCGGTGTACGGGCCGGCCGGCACCGAGCGCCGGCTGACCGTCGCGCACGCCGATCTGCCGCACGACGGCGCGATGAGCGAGGTCTTCGACTTCCGCACGCTTGCGCCCGGCACCTTCACCGTCGGGCCGTTCACCGTCCGTACCGAGCGGGTCAGCCACCCGGTGGAGGCGTTCGGCTTCCGCATCGAGCACAACGGCAGCTCGCTGACGTACTCCGGTGACACCGGCCCCTGCGACGCGCTGGACACCCTGGCGTCCGGCACCGACTTCTTCCTGTGCGAGGCGTCCTTCACCTACGGCAAGGAGGAGATCCCCGATCTGCACCTCAACGGCCGGGAGGCCGGCGAGCACGCGCGGCGGGCGGGCGTCGGCCGGCTGGTGCTGACCCACATCCCGCCGTGGACCGACCCGGACATCAACATCCGTGACGCGCAGAAGGTCTACGACGGGCCGGTCGAGGTCGCCAAGGCGGGGGCGGTGTACGAGATCTGAGCGGCGGGCACTCGGGGGCCATTAGGGGGCGTGCGAACGCATTCCCTAGGGGATGCGAAGGCCCCCTGTGGGGCCACAACGGGGTGGGGCCGGGGCGGTATTCCGGCGTGGTACTCCGGCGTGGCGGGGGCGCGAGAGCTGCGAACCAACGTCGAAGGGCCCCGGAACCAGACGGTTCCGGGGCCCTTCGGCGTTCGTGCCGGGGCGGCTAGGCCTTGAACTGGGCCTTCTCCAGCTCGGCGATCTCCTCGTCGGACTCGCGGCCCGGTGTGGGGATGTTGAACTTGGTGATGGCGAAGCGGAAGACCACGTAGTACAGCGCGGCGAAGCACAGGCCGACCAGTGCCAGCATCAGCGGTTTGGTCGCGATGCCGAGGTTGAGGACGTAGTCGATGGCGCCGGCGGAGAACCCGAAGCCGTCCTTCATGCCCAGTGCCCAGGTCAGCGCCATCGAGACGCCGGTCAGCACCGCGTGGATCGCGTAGAGCACCGGGGCGATGAACATGAAGGTGAACTCGATGGGCTCGGTCACGCCGGTGACGAAGGCGGTGAGCGCGAGGGAGAACATCATGCCGCCGACCGCCTTGCGGCGCTCGGGGCGGGCGCAGTGGGTGATCGCCAGGCAGGCGGCCGGGAGGGCGAACATCATGATCGGGAAGAAGCCGGTCATGAACTGCCCGGCGCTCGGGTCGCCGGCGAGGAAGCGGGCGATGTCGCCGTGCTTGCCGTCGTAGTCGCCGGCCTGGAACCAGGGGAAGGAGTTCAGCAGGTGGTGCATGCCGACCGCGATCAGACCGCGGTTGGCGACGCCGAAGATGCCCGCGCCGACGGCGCCGGAGCCGACCAGCCACTCGCCGAAGTTGTGCAGTCCGGCGCCGAGGACCGGCCAGACGTAGCCGAAGACGACACCGATCAGCAGACCCGCGAAGGACGCCAGGATCGGGACCAGGCGGCGGCCGCTGAAGAAGCCCAGCCAGTCGGGGAGCCGCTTGCGGCTGTAGCGCTGGTAGAGCAGGGCGACCACGATGCCCATCACCACGCCGCCGAGGACCTTGGCGTCGGCGGGCTGGGCGACCTGGACGATCTTCCCGTCGACCACCTTGTCGACCTTGGCGAGGCTGTCGTCCGAGAACGTCGCCAGCACCTTGCTGAAGACCAGGTAGCCGACGACGGCGGCGAGTCCCGTGGAGCCGTCCGCCTTCTTGGCGAAACCGATGGCGATACCCACCGCGAACAGCAGCGGCATGTTGTCCAGGAGCGCGCCGCCGCCCGCCGCCATGAACTGGGCGATCTTGTTCAGGAACGCGGGGAACGACTCCCGGCCGAGCATGTCGTCCTGGCCGAGGCGGACCATCAGCGCAGCCGCGGGCAGCGTGGCGATCGGCAGCATGAGGCTGCGGCCGATGCGCTGGGCCACTGCCATGGCGCTGGAGCCGCGGCCCTTCTTGTCGGGGGCCGCTTGAGCGGTGGCCGAACTCATCGGATTCCTCCTGGTGGGGGCGGGCACAGGGGAGAGGGGGACGGCCCGCGGAGATTGGTCTGCACCTTGGTCTACACCACTGGTGGTTTAGACCATTCTTAGCACGTGGCCGCGGCATAAAGGAATCCATTCTTCCAAGTGGTGTGGACCACATGACGACCGGCCCCTGAGTCACGGGACTCAGGGGCCGGCAGAGGTCTCACGGAAGGCCGCGCGGAGCCCCGCAGGGCCGTACACGGCACGGGATTTCGGGGTGACCGGCGGGTATTCGGGCCGATGCCTACTTCTGCCTACATCTGCCTACTTCACGTTCTCCCGCTCCATCGCATCGCCCACCTCATCCGGCTCCCGCCCCGGCGTCTGCAGATCGAATTTCGTGATCACAAAGCGGAAGACGACGTAGTAGACCGCCGCGAAACACAGACCGATCGGAATGAGCAGCCAGGGCTTGGTCGCCAGACCCCAGTTGATGACGTAGTCGATCAGCCCCGCCGAGAAGCTGAAGCCGTCATGCACCCCCAGCGCCCAGCTCACCGCCATCGACACACCCGTCAGCACCGCATGCAGTGCGTACAGCGGCGGCGCGACGAACATGAACGCATACTCGATCGGCTCGGTCACGCCCGTCACCAACGACGTCAGGCCGACCGAGAGCATCATGCCCGCGATCTCCTTACGGCGGTGCGGACGCGCGCAGTGCGCGATCGCCAGCGCCGCCGCCGGCAGCGCGAACATCATGATCGGGAAGAACCCCGTGGTGAACTGCCCCGCATCCGGGTCGCCCGCCATGAAGCGATTGATGTCGCCGTGCACGACCGTGCCGTCCGGCTTGGTGAAACTGCCGAACTGGAACCAGATGAAGGTGTTCAGGAACTGATGCAGGCCCACGACCAGCAGCGCACGGTTGGCGACACCGAAAAGGCCCGAACCCCATTCACCCAGCGCCGTCAGCCGCTCGCTGAAAGCCGTCAGGGCGTCGCCGACCGGCGGCCACACGAACAGGCACACCACCGCGAACACGAGACCGATGAAAGCCATGATGATCGGGACCAGCCGGCGGCCGTTGAAGAATCCCAGCCAGTCCACCAGCTTCACCCGGTGAAAACGCACCCAGAACCAGGCGGAGAGGAAACCCATGACGATGCCGCCGAACACCCCCGGATTCTGGAACGCGGCCTGGGTCACCTTCGTATCCGCATCCATGCACACCCCGGCCCACAAGCCCGCCTGGGTATACGTCTGCCCCGGGCCGCAGCCCGCAGGGAAGGCGTGCAGCACCGAGAAGTAGACGAGAAAACCGGTCACCGCGGCCAGCGCCGTCGAACCGTCCGCCTTCTTCGCCATGCCGATCGCCACGCCGATGCAGAACAGCAGCGGCAGCCCCAGCCCCGAATCCAGCAGTGCCCCGCCCGCCGCCGCGAACACCCTGGCCACCGCGTCCCAGCCCAGCCCGTCCGCGCCGAACACATCCGGCTGGCCCAGACGGTTGAGGATCCCCGCAGCGGGCAGTACCGCGATCGGCAGCTGCAGACTGCGCCCCATCTTCTGCAGGACCTGGAAGAGGTTCGCCCCCCAGCTCCTTCGCGGCGCCGCCGCCTGGGAACTCATCTGCCTCCTCCCGGCGGCCGGCCCGTCGACAACCGCCCCGGCGCTTGCCGCATACTGGTGGTGTAGACCACTTGGTGCGCGCCGGCCGCCCTTCCGGCCGGCCGGCGCGCACCCCGGTGATCGCATCCGTGTGATCGCCATCCTTCGTCAGACAACGGACAAACGCCCGCATAGTTGGGCTGAACGTGCGTTACGGTGTGGAAACCGCGCGGCTGAACCGCCGGCGGCCGAGACAAGCAGGAGTGGACATGGCCAGCAAGGCTGAGAAGATCGTCGCCGGGCTCGGCGGCCTCGACAACATCGAAGAGGTCGAGGGCTGCATCACCCGCCTCCGCACCGAGGTCAACGACGCCTCCCTGGTCGACGAGGCCGCCCTCAAGGCCGCCGGCGCCCACGGCGTCGTCAAGATGGGCACCGCGATCCAGGTCGTCATCGGCACCGACGCCGACCCCATCGCCGCCGAGATCGAAGACATGATGTGAGCTGACCTGCGCACTAGGGCCCCGTTCCGGACCCCCTGACCACCACCGGAACGGGGCCCTCGCCATATGCCGATAGGGTCTACGCCATGTCTCGCATCGACGGCCGCACCCCCGAACAGCTCCGCCCGGTCACCATCGAACGCGGCTGGAGCAAGCACGCCGAAGGCTCCGTCCTCATCTCCTTCGGCGACACCAAAGTCTTCTGCACCGCCTCCGTCACCGAAGGCGTACCGCGCTGGCGCAAGGGCACCGGCGAAGGCTGGGTCACCGCCGAGTACTCGATGCTGCCCCGCTCCACCAACACCCGCGGCGACCGCGAATCCGTACGCGGCAAGATCGGCGGCCGCACCCACGAGATCAGCCGCCTCATCGGCCGCTCCCTGCGCGCCGTCATCGACTACAAGGCCCTCGGCGAGAACACCGTCGTCCTGGACTGCGACGTCCTCCAGGCCGACGGCGGCACCCGCACCGCCGCCATCACCGGCGCCTACGTCGCCCTCGCCGACGCCCTCACCTGGGCCAAGGACAAGAAGCTCATCCGCCACGGCCGCCAGCCCCTGACCGGCACCGTCTCCGCCGTCAGCGTCGGCATCGTCGACGGCACCCCCCTCCTCGACCTCTGCTACGAGGAAGACGTCCGCGCCGAAACCGACATGAACGTCGTCTGCACCGGCGACGGCCGCTTCGTCGAGGTCCAGGGCACCGCCGAGGCCGAACCCTTCGCCCGCGACGAACTCAACTCCCTCCTCGACCTCGCCGTCGCCGGCTGCGCCGAACTCGACGGCGCCCAGCGGGCGGCGCTGGCGCAAACGCTCTGACGAGGACGAGAGGCGGCTGACGGCGGCACCCCGCCGTCGAGGACGGGCAGGGCGGCCGCCGCCCCGCCCGTCCGGCCCCCGCCCCCGCTTTCCACCCCGGGCAACCAAACACCCCCGCCCCGCGTTTCTTCCATTGCCCGAGCACGACTCGACGGAAGGAACCGCTCCATGGCCCCCCGGACCTCCCCGACGCGCCGCCCCGCCACCACCGCGCTCGCCGCGTTAGCCGCCGCCACACTGGCGATACCGCTCCTTTCCGCCTGCGGAGCCGTCCAGAAGGCCGTGGACTGCGCCAAGACCGCCACCTCCGTCGTCAACGCCGTCGACAAACTCCAGCAGGCCGCGGACAACGCCCTCACCGATCCGCAGGAGTCCGAGCAGGCCCTCGACAACATCGACAAGAACCTGCGCAAGCTCAGCGACGAGTCCAACGACCCCGAGCTCTCCAAGGCCATCGACAAGACGAACAACGGCATCAAGGACGCCCGCAAGGCCCTCGCCGACAACAAGGCCCCCGACATCCAGCCGATCGTCGACGGCACCAGCGAAATGACCAAGATCTGCACCCCGGGCTAGCCGGAACGGACGACCAGGGCACTCCCGCCCACACCCGGGACAACCCCGTCCCGCACACGGGATAATCACGTCCCATGCAGTCACACACCGGCGGACGCTCCGCAACCCCCCGCCGCCTCATCCTCGCCACCCGCAACGCCGGCAAGATCAGCGAGCTCCGCGCCATCCTCGACGCGGCCGGCCTCGACGTCGAACTCGTCGGGGCCGACGCCTACCCCGAGGTCCCCGACGTCAAGGAGACCGGCGTCACCTTCGCGGAGAACGCCCTCCTCAAGGCCCACGCCCTCGCCAAGGCGACCGGCCACCCCGCTGTCGCCGACGACTCCGGCCTCTGCGTCGACGTCCTCGGCGGCGCGCCCGGCATCTTCTCCGCCCGCTGGGCCGGCACCCACGGCGACGACCAGGCCAACCTCGCCCTGCTCCTCGCCCAGCTCTCCGACATCGCCGACGAACACCGCGCCGCCCACTTCGCCTGCGCCGCGGCCCTCGCCCTCCCCGACGGCACCCAGCGCGTCGTCGAGGGCACCCTCGAAGGAACCCTCCGCCACACCCCCACCGGCACCGGCGGCTTCGGCTACGACCCCATCCTCCAGCCGGCCGGGGAGACCCGGACGTGCGCCGAGCTGACCCCCGACGAGAAGAACGCGATCAGCCACCGGGGGAAGGCGTTCCGGGCGCTGGCGCCGGTGGTGAGGGAGTTGTTGGGCTGACGCCGAAGGCCCACCCGGCTGCTTGTCCCGGGTGGGCCTTCGAATCACAGGTGTGCGGCCGGAGGGACTCGAACCCTCAAGGGATTTCTCCCACAACATCCTAAGTGTTGCGCGTAGGCCAATTCCGCCACGGCCGCATGCACCGCCATGGTACCGGTCACGGTGTGCCCGGTTGAGGGGAACGTCGGCGGCCGCCCCGACACCACGTACTCGTGACTGCGTGACAGTTGGGGCACAGCAACCGCAGGTTCTCGCGCCGGTTGTCGCTCCATTCCCCGTTGATGTGGTCGACCTCCAATGTCATGGGCCTCCCGAGCCATTCAGGACCGACACCGCACTCGGCGCACTCCTCGGGTACGCCGACTTCGCGAAGCGCACGACGGAGCAGATGGGTTCGCGTTCGGCGCCTGCCGTCGTGCTGGACCAAGATGTCTTCGGGACGTTTGGTAGGCACCGCACCCGGCTTTCCGCGCTGATGTGCCTGCCCCAGGAAGTGGGAGGTATCGAGACCGTCCTGGGCAACCCACGAGTGGAAGAGAGCACGCAGTCGGTTGCTATAGGGCTCCTTCCCGAGCGCGCGGAGAGCGCCGGCGATGGACGTCGCCTCCTCGACCGCGCGACGTAGCTCGTCACCGGCGGGCTTGGCAGGCGCTCCCTTGGCCCGCCGCCGACGTGGCATGTGGGAGACATCGATCCCGAAGTGGTCGAAGCGCCCGAAGAGATGGCGGCGGAGGTTGTCGTACGGCCGGGTGCCCAGGAACGCGATGACCTCGTCGATGTCGGAACACTGTGCGGCAGCCTCGGCCAACCGCTCGCGGGTGTACTGCACACCACGGCTCATACGGCGCCACCCCTGGTGCGCCCCTTGCCCCGCCCGCGGTAATTGTCCGTCGTCGAGTGGCAGTTGGGGCAGAGGAGCCGTAAGTTCTCGATGCGGTTGTCTCGCCAGTCGCCATCGATGTGGTCGACCTCTAGCGGCAGCGGGTGTCCTCGCCAGACCGCCTCCGCCCCGCAGAGGGCACACCGCTCCGGGACGCCCAGTGTCGCCATCGCCCCCTTGAGGCGGTCGCTCTGGATGCGCCGGGCCTGCGCCACCGGCTGCTTGACGAGCAGATCCTCCGGTGTCCGGGGGCGCCAGGGCCGGCCTCGCGTGGTCGGTACCTGAAAGTGCGAGGTGTCGATCCCGTACGCCTTGATCCGACGGCTGATGTGCGTGTGGTGCCCACCGACGACCTCAAGTCCGAGACGGCGCAGCACCTCGCACATGTTCGTCGAGGCCGATACAGCGGCTTGAAGGGTTTCTCTCGTCCACCGTACCCCCTCCCGCTCGAAGTGCGACGTGTCCACCCCCAGCTTCCTCATCCGCTCCCTGAGGTAGTGCCGCTTCGCCCACCCCGTGCGCGTTCTCGGTTCTCGAACGTGTCAACGAGTGGGCGGGTGGGTGGTTACGCAGAGTCAGAAGCGGGGTTCCTGGGTCTGGGCCGTGATGAGTTCTACGGCCTCTTCCTTGGTGGCCACGGAGGGTGGGGAGCCTTCCAGGGGCTGCTGGGCGGTCTCCTTCATGAAGGTGACGGCGATGATGCCGACGAGGGCGGCGCCCATCGTGTAGTAGGCGGGGACCATGACGTTCTTGTCGAAGGTGTCCATGAGGGCGGTGATCACCAGGGGGGTGGTGCCGCCGAAGAGGGAGACGGCCACGTTGTAGCCGATGGAGAGGGAGCCGTAGCGGACGTGGGTGGGGAAGAGGGCGGGCAGGGCGGCGGACATGGTGCCCAGGAGGCAGACCAGGCTGAGGCCGAGGAGGGCCATGCCGAGGCAGACGGCGGTCAGTGAGCCCTGTTTGACCAGGAGGAAGGCGGGGATGGCGAGGAGGAAGAAGCCGAGCATGCCGGTCATCAGCAGGGGTTTGCGGCCGTAGCGGTCGTTGAGTCTGCCGACGGTGCTGATGACGCACATGAGCGCGATCATCGTGCCGAGGAGGACCAGGAGGCCGTGGGACTCCTCGTAGTGGAGGGCGTCCGTGAGGTACGTCGGCATGTAGGAGAGCAGCATGTAGTCGGTGATGTTGTAGGCGCCGACCAGGGCTATGCACAGGATCAGGGTGGGCCACTGCTGGGCGAAGATCTCGCCCAGTTTCTTCTTGGGGGCGTTCTCGGAGAGGTGGGAGAACTCCGCCTCCGCCTCGATGACGGACCCCGTGGAGCTGTGGGTGTGCGACGCCTCGAATTTCTGGAAGGCGGGGGTCTCGTCGAGTTTGATCCTCAGGTAGAGGCCGACCAGGCCGAGGGGGCCGGCGATCAGGAAGGGCAGGCGCCAGCCCCAGGCGAGCATGGCGTCGTCGCCGAGGGCGGTGTTGAGGAGGAGGACGGTGCCGGCGGCGCCGGTGTAGCCGATGAGGGTGCCGAGTTCCAGGAAGCTGCCGAAGTAGCCGCGCTTCTTGTCGGGGGCGTATTCGGCGATGAAGGTCGAGGCGCCGCCGTATTCGCCGCCGGTGGAGAAGCCCTGGAGGAGGCGGAAGGCGATCAGCAGGACGGGGGACCAGAAGCCGATGGCCGCGTAGGAGGGGATCAGTCCGATGCAGAAGGTGCCCAGGGCCATCATGATCATGGTGAGGGCGAGGACCTTCTTGCGGCCGACGCGGTCGCCGAGGGGGCCGAAGTAGGCGCCGCCGAGGGGCCGTACGAGGAAGGCCACGGCGAAGGTCGCGAAGGACGACAGCAGGCTGGTGGTGTCGCTGCCGCCGGGGAAGAAGACCTTGCCGATGGTGACCGCGAGGTAGCTGTAGATCCCGAAGTCGAACCATTCCATGGCGTTGCCGAGCGCGGCGGCCTTCACCGCGCGCTTGACGACGCGTTCGTCGGTGACGGTGATGTCGGTGCGCCGCAGTCGGGGGTTCTTGCGGCGGGCGACGGCACGGAAGAGGACGCGGTGGCGTTTGAGTGCTGCCGGGTCCCGGTCGGGGGCGCGGTCGGCTTCGGTGCTGCCGGTCGGCACGGGGCGGTCCTCTCGTTCGGGCAGCGCGCGGTGCGCGGTGTGCGGTGGGATACGACAGGTACGTCTGCGCGGTGACGCGCGAGGCAAACCCAAACTGGCTGGATCGCGCCGGTGACGTCGCGGGTGGCCGTGCCGTGTGGCCCGGGTTCGCGGGGGCGCGCCAGAGGTGTCGCAGGGCTTGTTACAGGACTGGTACACAGCCGCGCGGTCACCGCAGTGTTCGGGCAATCAGCCCGTGCAGCGGGGACGGGAGAGTGTCTGCGCCGGGCGCGGCATTCGTGTTTGCTGGTGGGGGTACAGGGCGTGGTCCCTGGGAGGAGATCGTGATGACCGACCGCGAGGGGTCCCGCTGGGTCCGGGGCCGCACCGCGCTGCTGACGTTCGTCGTGGTGACCGCGCTGGCGGCCGGCGGGGTGTGGTTCAGCCAGGCGTCGGACCGTGCGTCGGCGGTGGGCGCGGCGCCGAAGACCTCCGCGGTGCAGGACGTCAAGGAGGACGCCAAGGAGCCGGGGGGCCTGCCGGGGGTGCGGGACTGCGGTTTCGGCGATCCGGAGATCAAGCCGCATGTGATTACGCTGACCTGCGCGGATGCCGGGATGGTGGCGACCGAGATCACCTGGAAGACGTACGGGACGCGGGACGCTCTGGGGGCGGGTGTGGTGCAGGTGGAGAAGACCGCCGCCGGTGTGGGCACGGATTCGGGGTTCCCGGCGAGGTTCCGGCTCTTCGGGCCGAAGCCGGTCGACGGGCGGATGGCGTTCACCGGGCTTGAGGTGACGTACGAGGGCTCGACACCGCTCGGTGACACGACGGAGATGTACAACCTCGCGTGATGGGCATACGGGGCCGGATCGCGCTGGCCATTTCGTGTATGACGGCACTGGCCGTGGTGGTGCTCGGGTTCGCCGTGCACCACATCGCCGATGCCGAGCGGGAGCGCTCGGCGCGGGCGTACCAGGACGACCGGCTGAGTTCGGCGCTGCAGATCTACGAGCGGGACGGCAAGCTGGCGCTGGGCGCGCAGTTGGACGATGCGACCTTGCCGGCGCCGCTGCGCGAGGCGGTGTTCAGGAACCGGTCGGGGACGTATGTCAGCGGTGGTGAGGATCCGCGGGTGTGGGCGGCGACCGGCGTCGGTGACGGTGCGGGGAGCGGTCCGACGCGTTCGTTGTCGGTGTCGGCGGCGTATCCGGACGATGATCCGGCGCAGGTGGCGCTGGACCGGGCGCTGTTGATCGCCGGGTGCGGCACGGTCGTGCTGATGGCGCTGGTGTCGTGGTTCGTCTCCCAGCGGCTGTCGCGGCGGCTGCGGCTGAGCGCGGCGGCGGCGCGGCGGATCGCGGCGGGTGAGGCGCCGGACGCGGACGCGCTGGCGAGTCATGGCCGGGACGAGGTGGCCGAGCTGGGCCGCAGTGTGCATCACATGGCGACGTCGCTGGCGGCGCGGGTGGAGGCGGAGCGGGAGTTCACCGCGGATGTGGCGCATGAGCTGCGGACGCCGGTGGCGGGCCTGGTGGCGGCCGCCGAGCTGTTGCCGCAGCCGCGGGCGGTGGAGATGGTGCGTGACCGGGCGCAGGCGATGCGGCGGCTGGTGGAGGATCTGCTGGAAGTGTCGCGGCTGGACGCGGGGGTGGAGCGGGCCGATGTGGACGCCTGTGAGCTGCCGTCGCTGGTGCGCGGGATCGTGAAGCGGGCGGCGCGGCAGCGCGGGGTGGACGAGGTGTCGGTGGCCGTGGAGGGCGAGCCGCGGATCGTGGAGACGGACCGGCGGCGGGTCGAGCGGGTGCTGGTGAATCTGCTGGCGAACGCGGCCAAGCACGGCAAGCCGCCGATCGAGGTGGTGGTGGCCGGGTCGCGGATCGTGGTGCGCGATCACGGGCCGGGGTATCCGGCGGAGCTGTGTGCGGAGGGGCCGCGGCGGTTCCGTACGGCGGCGCCGGAGCGGGGGACCGGGCACGGTCTGGGGCTGACGATCGCGGCCGGCCAGGCGGAGGTGCTGGGGGCGCGGCTGGACTTCGGCGCCGCCGCGGAGGGCGGCGCCGAGGCCGTGCTGGAGCTGCCGGACCGGGCGGTGGTGGAGCCGGGGGCTACAGCCCCAGATCCTTGATGATCTTGGCGACGTGGCCGGTGGCCTTGACGTTGTACAGGGCGCGCTCGACCTTGCCGTCCTCGTCGACGATCACGGTGGAGCGGATGACGCCGGTGACGGTCTTGCCGTAGAGCTTCTTCTCGCCGAAGGCGCCGTAGGCCTCCAGGACCTGCTTGTCGGGGTCGCCGAGCAGGGTGACCTTGAGGTCCTCCTTCTCCCGGAACTTGGCGAGCTTCTCCGGCTTGTCGGGGGAGACGCCGATGACGTCGTAGCCGTGGCCGGCCAGGAAGTCGAGGTTGTCGGTGAAGTCGCAGGCCTGCTTGGTGCAGCCGGGGGTCAGCGCGGCCGGGTAGAAGTAGACGATGACCTTGCGGCCCTTGCGGTCGGCGAGCGAGACCTGCTTGCCGTCCGCGTCGGGCAGGGTGAAGGCGGGGGCGGTGTCGCCGGGCTGCAGTCGCTCACTCATGGTTTCCTGGCTCTCCTTTTGAGTGGATCCGTACGTCCCGACATTAGCCAGGCGGGGCGGACGGTGGGGCCGGGGGCGGCCGCGGTGCGCGAAACGGGGGTGCTGTGGGGCGTGTACGGGGGTGAGCTGACAGACTGTCCATCACGAATGGCGCGAGACGACGGAGGCAGCGCGGTGGCGGAGGCCAGGACCCCGGCGCAGATCGAGGCGGACATCGCCCGCAGGCGGCAGGAGCTCGCCGTCACGCTCGACGAGATCGGGGTGCGGCTGCACCCGCAGACGATCATCGGTGAGGCGAAGGCGAGGGCGGCGGCCGCCGTGGACCGTACGGCGGGGCGGGCGTATGTGGCCGCCAACCGTGCGGTCTCCGACGTCCGGGCGCAGTTGGTGTCGGAGGACGGGGCGCCGCGGCTGGAGCGCATCGTTCCGGTGGCGATGATCGGTGTCGCCCTGGTGGGTCTGCTGGCGCTGCGCGCCAAGCGGCGCCGCTGAGCTGCGGGCGGATGGGACTGCGGTGAGCCGCTTTCGGCGCGGCGCGACGCGGCCCGCGGTGCGTGGCGGGCTGCGCGGGGCAGGTACGGTCGTGCCGTGAGCCCGAATAACACCAAGGACACCCACGACAAGCTGCCGATCCGAATGCTGCACGACCGTGTGCTGGTCCGGACGGACATCCCCGAGGGCGAGCGCCGCTCGACCGGTGGCATCGTCATCCCCGCGACCGCGGCCGTCGGCCGCCGCCTGGCCTGGGCGGAGGTGGTCGCGGTCGGGCAGAACGTGCGGACCGTCGAGGTGGGGGACCGGGTGCTGTACGACCCGGAGGACCGGGCCGAGGTCGAGGTGCGCGGCGTGGCGTATGTGCTGATGCGGGAGCGTGACCTGCATGCGGTGGCCGCGGAGCGGCTGGAGGGCGCGGACGATTCGACGGGCCTGTACCTGTAGCTCCGGCATGTGTCTGTGGCGGGCGGTGACCGGTGTCACCGCCCGTTTCGCTGCGCTTTGCTAGCCTCGGGAGGAACCCGACGAGACGCGCCGTACCGGGTCAGGACAAGACGACGCACCCCTGTTGAAGCTCTTTCCGGAGGTGCCGTCATGGCGTGGGTCCTGCTTGTGGTCGCCGGTCTGCTGGAGGTCGGCTGGTCGGTCGGGATGAAGTTCACCGAGGGTTTCACCCGGCTGTGGCCGAGTGTGTTCACCGGCGCGGGCATCGTCGTCAGCATGCTGCTGCTGTCGTACGCGGCGCGGACCCTGCCGATCGGCACGGCGTACGGCGTGTGGGTGGGTATCGGGGCGGCCGGTGCGGCGGTGGTGGGGATGATGGTGCTCGGCGAGCCGGCGACGGCGGCGCGGATCTTCTTCATCTGCCTGCTGCTGGTGGCGGTGGTGGGCCTCAAGGCGACGTCGGGACACTGAGGAGCCGCGCCCGTGCGGTGCGGCCGCCCCTGACCCATCGGACAGCCCCTAGCCGCGCCCCCGTGACCTCAGCCAGTCCGGCTCGTCCTCGTCCCCCGGGCCCACGGTCGGGAAGTCCTCCGTGGGCTCCTCGGTCGGCGGGGTCTGGGTCGGGACGGTGGGGGACGGCGGCTGGGTGGTCGGCGGCTTCGGGGCGGCGGTGGGCGGTGCGGCGTCGGTGGGGGAGGTGGACGGGCCGGGGACCGGTGAGCTCGTTGCGTCGGGCGACGGCGAGGCGGTGTCGGACGGTTCGGCGGACGGCGAGGCCTCGGCGCCCTTCGCCAGCCGCAGGTCGAAGTCGTGCACCGGGCGTCCGTGCAGGGCGGCCGCGGTGTAGTCGGCCCAGATCTGGGCGGGGAAGTCGCCGCCGTTGACCCGTGGCAGGCCCGCCGCGCCGTACAGCGGCTCCTGGGCGGCGCTGTCCGGGTGCTGGCCCAGTACGGCGACGACGGTGGCGAGGTCGGGGGTGTAGCCCGCGAACCAGGCTGCCTTGTCCTCCTCCGCGGTGCCGGTCTTGCCGGCCGCGGGCCGCCCGGCCGCCTGTGCGGCGGTGCCGGTGCCGCCGTCGACGACGCTGCGCAGGATCGAGGTGGTGGTGTCGGCGGCCTCGCGCGGGATGGCGGTGGTCCGTTCGCGGTCGGGCAGCTCGACCGTGTCATCGCTCTTGGTGACCTTGTCGACCAGGGTGTAGGGCCGGTGGCTGCCGTGCCGGGCGAGGGTGGCGTAGACCTGCGTCATGTCCAGGACGCTGGGGGTGGCGGTGCCCAGGGCGATCGCGCCCCGGGAGGCGGCGAGGCCGGGGGTGCCGGCGGGGATGCCCAGGCTGACGGCGGTGTCCTTGACCTTGTCGGGGCCGACGTCGATGCCCATCTGGGCGTAGACGGCGTTGACGGACTTGTCGGTGGCCTCGGTGACGGTGATCGGGCCGTAGGAGCGGTCGTCCTCGTTGGCGGGCGCGAAGCCGGTGGAGCGGCCCCGGCTGACCGTCATCCGCTTGTTGGTGCCGTCGTAGACGGTGTGCGGGGTGATGGGCACGCCGTCCTGGGTGGTGGAGCGGTTCTGTACGGCGGAGGCGAAGACGATCGGCTTGAAGGTGGAGCCGACCTGGTAGTCGCTGCGGGTGGCGCCGTTGACGTACTGCTTGGCGTAGTCGATGCCGCCGTAGAGGGCGACGACCCGGCCGCTCTTGGGGTCGATGGAGGCGCCGCCGGCCCGTACGTAGCGGTCGACCTCGCGGGAGTCGTCGAGCCGGTCCATCAGCCGCGTGTTCACCGCCTTCACGAAGGCGTTCTGGCGCCGCTTGCTGATGGTGGTGGTGATGCGGTAGCCGCCGCCGCGCAGGGTGTCCTCGTCGAGGATCCGGTGGTCGGTGAGGTAGTCCTTGACGGCTTCGACGAGGTAGCCGCGCTGGCCGGTCAGGCCGGGGGAGGTCCGGGCGGGCTTGGGCACGGGGAAGCGCATCGCGGCCCGCTCCTCGGGGCCGAGCCACTTCTGGGTGACCATGCCGTCCAGTACGTAGTTCCAGCGCGCCAGTACCCGCGGCCGGTTCCCGGGGTGCGCGGTGATGTCGTAGGCGCTGGGGGCGTTGAGGAGGGCGGCGAGGTAGGCGCCCTGAGCGGTGGTCAGCTGGTCGCTGTCGCGGCCGTAGTAGGCCTGGGCGGCGGCCTGGATGCCGTAGGCGTTGCGGCCGTAGTAGCTGGAGTTGAGGTAGCCCTCCAGGATGTTGTCCTTGCTCACCTCGCGGTCCAGCTTGATCGCGATGAAGAACTCCTTGGCCTTGCGGGTGAGGGTCTGTTCCTGGGCGAGGTAGTAGTTCTTCACGTACTGCTGGGTGATGGTGGAGCCGGACTGCTTGCCCTTGCCGGTGACGGTGTTCCAGGCGGCACGCAGCATGGCCGCCGGGTCGACGGCGGACTCGGAGTAGAAGTCGCGGTCCTCGGCGGCGAGTACGGCCTGCTGGACGTCCTTGGGGACCTGGCTGAGCCGCACGTTCTGCCGGTTGACGTCGCCGTCGCGGGCCAGTTCGGAGCCGTCGGAGTAGAGGTAGATGTTGCTCTGGGCCTTGGCGGCGCTGTTGGCCTGCGGGATGTCGACGAGGAGGTAGCCGCCGATCAGGCCGCCGATGACGATCAGCAGGAACAGCAGCACGGTGCCGAGCACCGTGCGCCAGCTGGGCAGGACCCGGCGCCAGCCTGTGCGTTGTCCGCTCATGTCTGTATGGACTCCTCGGCCGCCGCCGGAGGTTGTACCGCGGCGGAGGATTGGTGTCGTGTCGGGGTGTTCGCGCCGTACGCCGGAAAGCAACTGCCGCCCGTGGGGAAACTCTCGCATCATCCGCCCCGGTCAAAGGGGGTGGCGCGCACCCGGGACGGCCAGCTGACCGGCTGAATGGCGCCCATGGCTCACCCGAAGCGGTGATAAACCGATGGTGCCCGCCACGCCCACGACTTAGGCTCCGGTGCTTTGCCGTCCGGTGAGCGGGAGGAGGGGAGCGCGGCGTGTGGTACGTGGCGGTGGCGGCCGGGAGCTTTCGGCGGTACGCGACCTATCGGGTCGCCACCCTGGCCGGGGTGTTCACCAACAGCGTCTTCGGCTTCATCGTCGCCTACACGTACATCGCCCTGTGGGACGCGCGGCCGCATCTGGGCGGCTACGACCAGGCGCAGGCGCTGACCTTCGTGTGGACCGCGCAGGCGCTGCTGGCGGCGTCGGCGCTGATGTCCGGCGGCGGCCTGGACGAGCTGCAGGAGCGGATCCGTACGGGTGATGTCGCGGTGGACCTCTACCGGCCGGCGGATCTGCAGGTGTGGTGGCTCTCCGCGGACCTGGGGCGGGCCGCGCTGCAGCTGATCGGCCGCGGGGTGGTGCCGATGGTGGTGGGTGCGCTGGCCTTTCCGCTCGCGCTGCCCGCGGACGTGGCGACCTGGGGCTGCTTCCTGCTGTCGGTGGGGCTCGGTGTGGTGGTCAGCTTCGCCCTGCGCTATCTGGTGGCGCTGGCGTCGTTCTGGTTGCTGGACGGCTCGGGCCTGGCCCTGATCAGCGGTCTGGCCTGCATGTTCTTCTCGGGGATGCTGCTGCCGCTGCGGGTCTTCCCCGGTGGCTTCGGTGAGGTGGCGCAGCTGCTGCCGTGGGCGGCGATCCTGCAGGTGCCCGTCGATGTGCTGCTGGGCGCGCGCAGCGGCGGTGCGCTGGTGCGGGGGCTGCTGTTCCAGGCGGTGTGGGGTGCGGCGCTGCTGGCGGTGGGCCGGCTGGTGCAGTCGGCGGCGACCCGCAAGGTGGTGGTGCACGGTGGCTGAGAGGGGCCGGGACGGCGGCCGGCTCGCCCAGGGGCTCTTCGCGTACGGGCTGATCGTGCGGATGTGGGTGCGCTCCACGCTGGCCTACCGGGCGTCGTTCGTGATGATGACGGTCGGCAACTTCGCCGGCTGCGCCCTGGACTTCGTCGCGATCATGCTGATGTTCTCGCAGGTCGATGCCCTCGGTGGCTTCTCGCTGCCCGAAGTGGCGTTTCTGTACGGCACGTCCGGTGCCGCGCTGGGCCTGGCGGATCTGCTGCTGGGCAGCATGGAACGGCTGGGGCGGCGGGTGCGTGACGGCACCCTCGACCCGCTGCTGCTGCGCCCCGCACCGGTCTTCGCGCAGATCGCCGCGGACCGGTTCGCGCTGCGCCGGCTGGGCCGGATCACCCAGGCGCTGCTGGTGCTCGGCTGGTCGCTGACCGGTCTGGAGGTGGACTGGACGGTGGGCCGGGTGCTGATGGCGGTGCTGATGGTGGTGTGCGGTACGGCCATCTTCGGGGCGGTGTTCGCCACCGGGGCCGCCTTCCAGTTCTGGGCGCAGGACGCCGCCGAGGTGCAGAACTCCTTCACGTACGGCGGCAACGCCCTGCTGCAGTACCCGCCGACGGTGTTCGCCAGGGACCTGGTGCGCGGGGTGACCTTCCTGGTCCCGCTGGCCTTTGTGAACTGGCTGCCCGCGCTGCGGCTGCTGGGCCGCGAGGACCCGCTGGGGCTGCCGGGCTGGGTGGACTTCCTGGGGCCGGCGGTCGCGGCGCTGATGTGCGCGGGGGCCGCGCTGGCCTGGCGGTGCGGGCTGCGGGCGTACCGCAGCACCGGCAGCTGACGGTATGTCAAACAGACGGGTGCGGAAGGAGTCGTGGGGTGAGCGGTGACAGTGGTGCGGCGGAGCGGCTGATCGAGGTGGACGGCGTCGAGAAGGTCTTCTCGGTGCGGCGCAAGGCGGGCCGGCTGCGCCGCGTCCGGCAGGAGGTGCGGGCCGTGGACGGCATCAGCTTCCGGGTGTCGCGCGGGGAGATGGTCGGCTACATCGGGCCGAACGGCGCGGGGAAGTCCACCACCATCAAGATGCTGACGGGCATCCTGGTGCCCAGCGGCGGCCGGCTGCGGGTCGCCGGTATCGATCCCGCCCGCGAGCGGACCCGGCTCGCCCGCCGGATGGGGGTGGTCTTCGGCCAGCGCACCACGCTGTGGTGGGACCTGCCGCTGAAGGACTCCTACGAGCTGGTACGGCGGATGTACCGGGTCCCCGACGCCGCCTACCGCGCCACCTTCGACCGCTGCGTGGAACTACTGGACCTGGCCCCGCTGCTGGCGGTGCCCGTACGCCAGCTCTCCCTCGGGCAGCGGATGCGCGGCGACATCGCGGCGGCGCTGCTGCACGACCCCGAGGTGCTCTATCTGGACGAGCCGACGATCGGGCTCGACGTCATCAGCAAGGCGAAGGTGCGGCAGTTCCTCCGCGAGGTGAACGCCGAGCGCGGCACGACGGTCCTGCTGACCACGCACGATCTGACCGACATCGAGCAGCTGTGCCGCCGGGTGATGGTCATCGACCACGGGCACCTGGTCTACGACGGCGGGCTCGACGGCCTGCGGGCGGCCGCCGACGGCGAGCGGACGCTGGTGGTGGACCTGGCCCGCGAACTGCCGCCCATCGAGGGCGTTCCGGGCGCCCGTACGGTCAAGGTCGAAGGCCCCCGCCAGTGGCTGGCGTTCCCGGCGGCGCAGAGCGCGGCGCCGCTGGTCGCCGCGGTCGCCGAGCGCTATCCGCTGGTGGATCTGTCGGTGCGGGAACCGGACATCGAGTCGCTGATCGCCGAGCTGTACGCGAGCGGCGGCACGCGGCGGAAAGCCGGTCCGGCCGAGGGGGCGACGGCACCCGCACCCTAATCTGTTCGTATGACTGAAGACCTCCCTGAATTGCGCGCCTCCGACGCCGACCGTGAGCGGGTCGCGGAGATCCTGCGGGACGCCCTCGCGGAGGGGCGGCTGCTGATGGAGGAATTCACCGAGCGGCTGGAGGCGACGTACCAGGCCCGTACGTACGGGGAGTTGGCGCCGATCACCGCCGATCTGCCGGCGGCCGCGGCGCCGCCGGCCCCTTCGGCGCTGTCGCTGCGCAAGGACGGCGGTGCGGTGGCGTCCTGGTCCGAGCGGATCGTGGGCGAGGCGGAGGGCACCACCGCGGGCATCGGCATCCTGAGCGGCTTCCAGCGCAAGGGACGCTGGACGATCGGGCGCCGCTTCACGGCCGTGTGCATCATGGGCGGCGGCGAGATCGACCTGCGGGAGGCGGACTTCGCCGGGCCCGAGATCACCCTCAGCTGCTGGGCGTTCATGGGCGGGGTGAACATCCTGGTACCGCCGGGCGTCGAGATCGATGTGCGCGGCCTGGGCATCATGGGCGGCTTCGACTCACGCGAGGACGGCGTCCCCGGCGACCGCGGCGCACCCCGGGTGATCGTCAAGGGCGTGGCCCTGATGGGCGGCGTGGGCATCGAACGCAAACTGCCCAGGGCCGAGCGGCGCCGTTTGAAGGAGGAACGGCGCCGCCTGAAGGCGGAGGAGCGGGGGCGGCGTAAGGGACTGGAGGACTGAGGTCCGCTGCGGTTTGGGCTCGGCTTTCCCGCCGTGGGGGTTGTTCGCCGTTGCGCCTGCGGCGGGCGGTGGGTGCCGCTGCGCGGGGCTTTTCGGCTGCCGGTGACGGTCCTCCGGGGCAGGGTGTCCGGACTGCTTCGCTTTAATTCAGGTCACCCACCCCCACCCGC